>JAHECE010000281.1 GCA_024641895.1 Actinomycetales bacterium | reverse complement strand
GTCTACTTCGTCCCCTGCCCGCGCGGACTCTGCCGCAGCGCGCGCCCGCCGATCTCGACCGACCCCTGCTGGCACGTCCTGCACGACATCCAGGACCGCGACCACTACATCCTCGGCGGCTGCGTCGAGGACATCTGGACCGGGGTGAGTGCGTTGCTCAGGCTGCGCCCCGACCTCCAGGACCGCCTCGGGTTCTTCGGCCACAGCTTCGGCGGGGGAATCGGCGCGATGGCTCTGGCGTGGGAGCCACGGCTGTCCGTCGCGCACCTCGACGTCCCGACGTTCGGTCACCAGCCCCTGCGGCTCCGGCTGCCCACCACGGGCTCCGCGGCAGCCGTGCAGCGCCACGAACGGCAGCACCCTCAGGTGGCGGAGACCTTGGCCTTCTTCGACGCGTCGGTCGCCGCCGGACACATCGATCAGCCCGTGCACCTGGCCGCGGCGCTCTTCGACCCGGTCGTCGTGCCGCCGGGGCAGTTCGCGATCTACAACGCGCTGGCCGGCAAGAAGGAGCTCTTCGTCCGCACGGCCGGACACTTCGGCCACGAGGGAAGCGCGACGGAAGACCGGAAGCTCCTGGCCGAGCTGCGAGGGTTCTTCGGTTGCGATGACCCCGGGGTCTCGCCGTTGCTGCGGCCGACGGCGGCGCGCTCCGGCGCCTAGCGCGACCCGGCGCCTAGCGCGACGAAGGCTCCGTCAGCCCGGGCCGCTGGAGCCGCGGACGGACGCGGTGCCCGTGGCCGTCTCCGCTCTTGACGAGAGCGGCGGAGTCCCCGCCGGTCGAGGCCCACGCCCCGTACCGTTCGGAGCCCCGGTAGGCCGTGACGCCGTGCGCGAGCACGCTCAGGCCGACGATGACCACAGCCACCATCGTGATCGTCTCGACGCCCGGGAGGTCCGACTCCTTCACGACCAGCGCGGCGAACACGATGGTGGCCAGCCCCCTCGGGCCGAACCACGCGAGGTAGAGGACGGTGGGGCGCCCCAGGCCCAGCCCGGTCAGAGACAGTGCGACCGGGCCCATCCGGACGACCGTCAGACCGAGCACGGCCATGACGACGACCTGCCACGTCAACGCTCCGAGGGCCGGCTGGAGGACGAGCGCGCCGAAGAGGAGGAAGCTCACCTGGACGAGCGCGCCGCCCAGCGGCCCGGCCAGCGCCTGGTCGCCTGCAACCCGGCTGCGCGCCACGGCACCGTAGGCGACGCCGGCGACGAACGCCGCGATGAAGCCGCTCCCGCCGAGGGCGTCCGCCGCAAGGAACGAGATGACCGCCACCGCGAGGACGAGGACGCCGCTCCAGGACGGGTCCATGAACCCGGACCTCGCAGCGCGGACGGCTAGGCGTCCCGACGCCAGCCCCACCGCGACCCCGACGACGACGGCGACGCCGATCGCCACGAGGAACGTCGCCAGGACCCGCGCGCCCTGGGCCTCCTCGGCAAGGCCGATGAAGACGAGGACGAAGGGGAGGCTGACGCCGTCGTTGAGGCCGGACTCCACATCCAAGGCCTGGCGGATGCGTTCGGGGACCCGGGGGTTGGAGATCACCGCCTGGCCCAGCGCGGCGTCCGTCGGCGCGATGATCGCACCGATGATGGCGGCCTCCCAGAATCCGAGGTCGGTGAAGAGCACCGCGGCCACGATCGCGCCGAGGGCGACCGTCAGCGGGAGCCCGATGCCGAGCATGCGCCCCGGGAGCTTCGCGTCCCGCCGCCAGCTGGAGACGTGCAGCGCAGCGGCGTCGGTGAACAGGACGAGCACCAGCGTCACCTGGAAGACGAGATCGATCACCGTCGTCACCCGTACGTCGCCCGACCCGACGAGCCCGAGGACGTCCGGTCCCGCCAGGAGGCCGAGCAGGACGAAGACGATCGGTCCGGTGATGGCCGTCGTGCTCAGCCGCCGCTCCACCAGGGCGAAGCCGACGAGGCAGAGTGCGACGTAGAGAAGGAACTCTGCCACCGGCTACGTCCGATCTGGGGAAGGGAGCTGCACGACGAACCGTAGTCGCCCCGCGGCACCGGCGACCTGTCCGGGCTCGGCAGGTCGCGGCGACGCCGCCGAAGGGCGCCGGTCGGCATCCGGCAGCGCCGTTGCGGTCGACCTCCCGCCGAGCCGTACCATGCCACAGCGCGCGCACGGCCCGCAGGCCCTGCGCCTGAGAGGAACGGCACTGGCATGAGTGATTCCCCGGACGTCGCTCCGGCGCACGGGAACCCGTCGCCTCCGACCACGTCGGCCGAGGCCGCACCCGCCACGAGTCGGCGGCGCTGGCTCGCCCTCGCCGTCGTCGCGCTGGGCGTCTCCCTGATCATCATGGACGCGACGATCGTGAGCGTCGCGCTGCCGGTCATCATCCGCGACCTGGGCCTCGACGCGTCCCAGGCGGAGTGGCTGAACGCCGTCTACGCGCTCATGCTGGCCTCGCTGCTGCTGATGCTCGGCCGGGTCGGCGACCTCTTCGGCCGACGCAGGCTCTTTGCGGTCGGCATCGTGATCTTCGTCCTGGCGAGCATCGCGGCGGGCCTCTCGGGCAGCGGCGGAGCCCTCGTCGTGGCCCGCCTCGTCCAGGGAGTGGGCGCCGCGATGATCCTCCCGGCCACGCTGTCCACCGTGAACGCCATGTTCGCGGGGCGCGAGCGGGCGATCGCCTTCGCCGTGTGGGGCTCGACCATCGGCGGGATGGCCGCGGTCGGCCCGCTGCTCGGCGGCTGGCTGGCCACCGCCGTCTCGTGGCGCTGGGCCTTCTGGATCAACGTGCCGCTGGGCCTCCTCGTGCTCGCCGGCATCCTCACGGTCGTCCCCGAGTCCCGGGACGTCAGCACCCGCCGGGGCCTCGACGTCGCCGGGGCGGTGCTGAGCACGCTGGGCATGGCGGGGATCGTGTTCGCCCTCATCGAGGGTCAGCGGTACGGCTGGGGACGCCAGGACTCGGGCGCGCTCTCCCCGGTGCCCGTCGCGATGGGGGTCGGCCTCGCGGCGCTCGCGGCCTTCGTCGCCCTGCAGCTGAGCCGAGCCAGGGCCGGCTCCGTCGTGCTCCTCGACCTCGGCCTGCTGCGCATCCGGTCCTTCCG
>JAHECE010000280.1 GCA_024641895.1 Actinomycetales bacterium | reverse complement strand
TCGCGTCGGCCAGGCTCGACGCGCCGTCGTCGCGCATGACCTCGATCCGGTCGGCGGCGCCGTTGGCGCGCGCGGTGGCCAGCGCGGAGGCGACGGCCGCCGCCGAGTCGTCCGTGGCGACGATCCGGAGCGACGGCCGCGCGCGCGCCAGGGCCGCGGCCAGGACGCCCGTGCCGCAGCCCAGGTCGACGGCCGACGTCGCGGCCGGGGACATCTGCGCGGCGTGCTCGAGCAGGAACCGCGTGCCGAGGTCGACGCGGGTACCGGCGAAGGCGTTGCCGTGGGCGCAGATCGTGAGGCCGAGGTCGTCGTGGACCTCGACGGCAGGCCACGCGGCGCTCGGCCGGTCTCCGGCGGGTCGCGGCCCGGAGGCCACCAGGACGCGTGACTTCTGCCGGGCGAGCCGGGCCTCGACGGTGCGGAAGTGCCGCCCGAGCACCTCGTTCATCGAGAGGCTCATGTGCTTGATCCGGCCACCGGCGAAGACCTGCACCTTCGGGTCGGCGTGCTCGGCGATGATGCTGCAGATCTCGTCGAGGGCGTCGAGGGACCGCGGCAGCTGGAGCAGGACGACGCGGGCGCCCGACACGGCCGAGGAGTCGAGCCCGTACGAGGTGAACACCCCGGCCATGCCGAACCGCGCGGCGTTCGCCGCGAGGGCCCGCTCGCCCGAGAGTGCGTCCTGGTGCGTCCGGATCGCGAGCGTGCGGTGCAGGGCGGCCGCGCCGAGGGTCAGGGCGCCGTAACGGTCACCGATCACGACCACGGTGCCGGCGGGAGCCGTCGAGAGCGCCGACGCTGCCTCGTCGAGGATCAGGCGGTCGCCGGCGTCCGCGGCGAACAGGTTGGGCGCTTCGACGTCGGGGTGGCGACGCAGCGCATCGAACGAGAACTCGGCCATCAGCGCTGCTCCAGGTCACCTGATCGGTCCGCCGTCGTCGGGGGCACCCGCCGGCGGGAGGTCTGCGGGCCCTGTCTCCTCACCCTCGTCGGGCGAGGGGTCGCGGACGGGTGAGCCGTAGGTAGAGTCGGTGCAGACCTGAGGAGGTCCAGCATGGCATCGGTGAGCCTGGGCCGACGACGTCGCCGTTGCGCTCCGGGCCGCAACCGGCGGCGGTCGCCGTCGATCGAGCCGGTTCGTATGGGGCCGACGTGAGGAGCCGTCCATGACCGACAACGAGCTCGCAGCGGAGATCCTCCGGCTGGCCGGGGGCACCTCCAACGTGTCCGACGTCGAGCTCTGCTTCACGCGGTTACGGCTCGAGCTGGGGGATCTCGCCGCGGTCGACGTCGAGGGAATCGAGGCGCTCCCCGAGGTCGTCATGGCCGTCACGCAGTACGGCCAGTTCCAGGTCGCGCTAGGCACCCGCCTGCGCGGGGTGCACAAGGCGATGCGGGCCCTGCTCACCGAGGCGGGCTGAGCCGGCCGGGCTGAGCCGGCCGGGCGTGGCCTGACTGCGGGGCGGGGGTGACCCGACTGCGCGTCCGGCCGGGCCCGCACGGCCTCAGAGGAGGCCGTGCGCCCTGAAGCCGTTCCAGATCCCGTCCGCGTCCGGGGAGTCGGTGACGTGGTCGGCCGCGTCGATCACCCGGGCCGGAGCGTTGCCCATGGCGACGCCGACCCGGACGAACTCGAGCATCTCGAGGTCGTTGAAGCCGTCCCCGAAGGCGATGGTGTCCGACCGGTCGAGGCCCAGGTGCTCGAGGACGACCTCGATCCCCTTCGCCTTGTGCACACCCCGCAGCGACATCTCCCCGCTGTTCGGGCCGAATCGCGACACTGTGGCGGGGACGAGGTCGAAGATCCCGGCGAACTCGGCGCGGATCTCCTCGATCGGCACGGCGGAGCTGAGGATGGAGATCTTGGCGATGTCGTCGCGGATCAGGTCTGCGTCAAGGACGAAGGCCTCGAGGATGGTGCTCAGCCCGGTCCCCACGGCGGCGAGCACGCTGCCGTCGGGCCGGGCGCCGTAGAGCATCTCGCGCACGCGCGACAAGGCGTTGCCGCTTCCGTAGAGACCGCTGTTCGCCTCGAAGAAGTAGTCCACGGCGCGCGCGTCGAAGTACTCCACCACGAGGCGTAGGTACTCGATCGGGACGGTGTGCCGGGCGAGGACCTCGCCGTCGATCTCGACGTACCCGCCGGCTGAGGCGATGACGCCGTCGAACCCCGCCTCGAGGACGTGCTGCGGGAGGATCGCGGTGGACCGGCCCGTGCACACGAAGACGAGGTGACCGTTCGCGCGCGCCCGGATCACGGCCTCGCGCGCGCTCTGCGGCACGACCCCCCGGTCGTTGAGGTAGGTGCCGTCGACGTCGAGGAAGACGGCTCTCGGGGGTGTCGCCATGGGCTGGGTCCTTTCGTCGCCGCCGCCGTGGGTGCGCGGCGGTCAGGCGTCCAGATCGGTCGCCAGGATGGCGGCCAGGGCGTCCAGGGAGGCGTCCGCGTCGGGGCCCTCGGCCTCGAGGGTGACGACGTCGCCGTGGCCGATCCCGAGGGACATCACCATGAGCACGCTCGAGGCGTCGACGGGCTCGCCCCCGTCGGCAGCGATGGTGACCTCGGCGGGCTGGGTGGCGGCCGCGCGGGCGAAGATGCTCGCGGGGCGGGCGTGGAGACCGACGGCAGAGGCGACGGCGACGGTGCGGATGGGCATGGTGTTCTCCTTCTGAGGTGCGGCGCCGGTGCAACGGCGGTCCGCGCGGGTGGTTCGGGCAACAAAAAAGACCCGGCGCGGGGCCCTGGACGAGGTCTCCGCCGTGCGGAGCTCGTGCGAGGCACTGGCCAGGTCTTGCCCAGCGGTGTGGTCGACCGCCGGTCACAATCCTTGAAGGTGCTGCATGTCCGTTGTACGCGTCGCTTCCCGGTGGCGTCAAGCGACGTCGGGCACGCCGGCGTGTGACGCGCGTCACACGCTTCGGGGCCGACAGGGTCTGGACAAGACGCTGGTCGCGTGCGAAGGTCTTATACGTCTAAGCCGCACAGCGGCGGACGAGGTTCGGGGTTGTTACTGACAGCCAGGCAAAACCCAGACTTCGACGGACTTGTCGCCCTCCCTCTCGGGATCGGGTCGATCGGGTCG
>JAHECE010000067.1:5003-11623 GCA_024641895.1 Actinomycetales bacterium | reverse complement strand
GCGACCTCGAGCAGGCTGCGGGCCGCCGGGTCGCGGCGGCGCGCAGCCTGCAGGTCCTCGCGGATGTGGACGAGGAACGGAACGTGGTCGCTCAAGGTGTGGTCAGTCCAGAAGGTCGGCGTAGAGGATGGTGGAGAGGTAGCGCTCGCCGAACGACGGGATGATCACGACGATCGTCTTGCCGGCGCTCTCGGGCCGCGCGGCCACCTGGAGCGCGGCGGACAGGGCGGCGCCGGAGGAGAGCCCGACGAGCAGGCCTTCCTCTCGGGCGGCGCGCCGGGCGAACTCGACCGAGGTCTCGGCGCTGACGTCGATCACCTCGTCGTAGACGCTCGTGTCGAGGATCTCCGGCACGAAGTTGGCGCCGATGCCCTGGATCTTGTGCGGACCCGGGGCGCCGCCGTTGAGGATCGGGGACTCGGCGGGCTCGACCGCGACGATCTTGACCCCGGGCTTGCGCTCCTTGAGCACCTGACCGACGCCGGTGATGGTGCCGCCGGTGCCGATGCCGGCGACGAGGACGTCGACCTCGCCGTCGGTGTCGGCCCAGATCTCCTCGGCCGTGGTCTTGCGGTGGATGGCGGGGTTGGCCTCGTTGGCGAACTGGCGGGCCAGGACGGCACCGGGCCGCTCGGCCGCGATCGCCTCGGCGCGGTTGACGGCGCCCTTCATACCCTCGGAGCCCGGCGTCAGGACGAGCTCGGCGCCGTAGGCCCGCAGCAGGGCGCGGCGCTCCTTGGACATCGTCTCGGGCATCGTCAGGACGACGTCGTAGCCCCGGGCCGCGCCGACCATCGCGAGCGCGATACCGGTGTTGCCGCTCGTCGCCTCGACGATGGTGCCGCCGGGGGGCAGGGCGCCCGACGCCTCGGCCGCGTCGACGATGGAGACTCCGATGCGGTCCTTCACGGAGTTGGCAGGGTTGTAGAACTCGAGCTTGGCCAGGACGGTCGCCTCGGTCGTGTTCATCCGGTTGATCTTGACGAGCGGCGTGTTGCCGATGAGCGTCGTGACGTTCTCGTAGATGCGAGCCATGGTTCCCTCTGGTCTCTTCGTATTCCGGGGCGGCAGGCCGGGCCCGGGACGGCGGTCGTGGCGGACTTACGAACTACGTGCGGCGGGCAGGTGGCGTTCCCGCGTCGGGGGGAGCCGCCCTACCTGACGCCTGCGGGTGACAAGGAGCGGCGGGGGCGAGCGCTGGAGAAGGGCGGAGCCGCGGTCTCAGCGCTCTACCGACAGCGACCGGTGGGCACGAGCGACATCCGTGCGGGCAGCAGGCTCATCGCACGTCCTTCCTCGTCCGGGTCGAGGCCACTGCCGACGCCGTGGCCTCGACGAGACTATCCGGGGGTCTCATCAGTCGCAATGGAACAGTCCGTGGGGTGAGATCGATTGCCTCGTGCGTCGAGCGACGGGCCACCAGGGGCCGGTTGGGCGGCTCCTCGGCCGGCAGCGCCCGTGCCGGCGTTCGACCTGGCCCGGGTCGGCATGGCAAGGTATCCCCCGGATTCTTCACTCGGACGACTCCCCACACGGATGACCCTGGAAAGGGTGGCAGGGCTGATGGCTGTTCCCAAGCGGAAGATGTCGCGGAGCAACACCCGCGCGCGGCGCTCGCAGTGGAAGGCGGAGGTGACCGACCTGGTCCCGGTCCGCGTCGGCGGCCGGACCATCTCGGTCCCGCGACGCCTCGCTCGCGCCTACCAGCGTGGCCTGATCGACGCCGACTGAGATTGCGACCGCCGACTTCGGCGGCGCGTCCTCGGCGGTTGTGCAGCGACAGGAGCGGGGACTCCCTGGGGGAGTCCCCGCTCCTTGGCGTGCCCCGCTCCGTCGGCGAGTGCCCGGTCCGCCCGGTGCCTCGTCGCAGCGCTTGCGCACGAGGGCAGCGTCCCCTCGTGCGGCTCGCGGAGCGGGTGACGGGAATCGAACCCGCACCATCTGCTTGGAAGGCAGAGGCTCTACCATTGAGCTACACCCGCATGCACGTGGCCTCGGCCCTGCGCGGGGCTCAGGCTACCCGCTCTCGCGCGGCCCTCTCGCCGCCCGGCCCTACACTCTCTCCGAGCCCACGGGCTCCATGAGGCCTGGGCCTCGACGGGATGTGGCGCAGGTTGGTAGCGCGTCCGCTTTGGGAGCGGAAGGTCGTGGGTTCGAATCCCGCCATCCCGACGTCATCTCGGCGCGGCGTAGCATGTGCCGCGTTTGCGTTTGTCGCGGGTACGTCCCCGGCGGACCACCCCGATCCCCGATTCCAGTGGAGTACGTGCCGTGAAGAGTGCCGTCGAGACCGTTGAGCCCACCCGGGTCAAGCTCGCCGTGGAGGTCTCCTACGAGGAGCTCAAGCCGAACCTCGACGCCGCCTACAAGGAGATCGCCCAGCAGGTCACGGTCCCCGGCTTCCGCAAGGGCAAGGTCCCGCCGCGGATCATCGACCAGCGCGTGGGCCGGGCAGCCGTCATCGAGCAGGCAGTGAACTCGGGCCTGCCCGACTTCTACCGGCAGGCCGTGACGCAGTCGGGCATCAGCCCGCTCGGCCAGCCCTCGGTCGAGGTGACCGAGGTTCCGGACGGGACCGGCGCCGGGGGCCGGCTCGCCTTCACCGCCGAGGTCGACGTGCGCCCGGAGATCGCGTTGCCCGAGCTGTCGACGCTGACCGTCACGGTCGAGAACGCCGACGTCACCGACGAGGACGTGCAGGAGCGGCTGCGGGGGCTGCAGGAGCGCTTCGGCTCGTTGGTCGGCGTCGACCGTCCCGCGGTGAACGGCGACTTCGTGGTCATCGACCTCTCGGCCACGGTCGGTGACGACGAGGTCGACACGGTCTCCGGCATCAGCTACGAGATCGGCAGCGGCGACATGCTCGAAGGGCTCGACGACGCCCTCGTCGGCCTCTCGGTCGACGAGGCCACCACGTTCGAGGCTCCGCTCGCCGGCGGTGAGCACGCCGGCGAGATCGCCACGATCACGGTGCGCGCGACAGCCGTGAAGCAGCGCGACCTGCCCGCCGCGGACGACGACTTCGCCCAGATGGCGAGCGAGTTCGACACCATCGACGAGCTGCTCGAGGACCTGCGCTCCCAGGCCGCCGTCGGCAAGCGCGCTGACCAGGCAGCCCAGGCCCGAGAGGCCCTCCTGGCGGCGCTGCTCGAGCAGGTCGACTTCCCGGTGCCCTCGGCCGTCGTCGAGGCCGAGGTCGAGCACCACCTCGAAGGCGAGAGCCGGGAGGACGACGACGCTCACCGCGAGGAGGTCCGGGCCGAGGCCACCGAGGCGCTGCGTCAGCAGCTGCTCTTCGATGCCCTCGCCGAGCATCTCGAGGTCGCTGTGGGCCAGCAGGAGCTCATCGAGTTCCTGCTCCGCTCCGCCCAGCAGTACAACGTCGACCCGCAGACCTTCGTCCAGCGGGCCGATCAGGCCGGCCAGATCCCGGCGTTCGTCGCCGAGCTGGCCCGCTCGAAGGCCACGGCCCTCGCGCTGCGCAAGGTGACGATCGTCGACGGCGCGGGTGCATCTGTCGACCTCAGCGCCATCATCGGCTCGGACGAGGCGGACGCCGCCCGGGAGGTCGCAGCCCGGGAGGCTGCGATCGACCAGGCCGTGGCCGCAGCCGAGGCTGCCGACGCCGTGGTGGGCGCCGCCACGGCGGAGGACGCCGACGAGACCCTCGAGGACGCCGAGACGCGCTAGGTGCGATCGCGCCCGGGGTCGACCACCCCGGGCGCGCCGCGCCGCCGCCAGGCACCGGTGCCGGGTGGTCGACCGGATCGGCCGAGCGTGCGCCAACAGCGAAACCGGCCGTTTGATGACGGACTCGCGCCGCACCCGGCGTTAGTGTCACGGGACCACCGATCGTTCGGAGCCGTCACGGCCGCCGCCCGATCCGGCGGACAAGACCCCAGCCAGACCAGGAGCGAACGCGTGAACCAGCTTCCCGATCCCGCATCCGCGCAGGGAGACAAGTCCGGCCCCGGCTTGGGCGAACACATCTTCAACCGGCTCCTCAAGGAGCGGATCATCTGGCTCGGGTCTGAGGTGCGCGACGACAACGCGAACGCGATCTGCGCCCAGCTGCTCCTTCTCGCGGCGGAAGACCCGGAGAAGGACATCTACCTGTACATCAACTCCCCGGGCGGCTCGGTCACCGCAGGGATGGCGATCTACGACACGATGCAGTTCATCAAGCCCGACGTCGCGACCGTCGCCGTCGGCATGGCCGCCTCGATGGGCCAGTTCCTGCTCTCCTCGGGCGCTCAGGGCAAGCGCTACGCGACGCCCCATGCCCGCGTGATGATGCACCAGCCCTCGGGCGGCATCGGTGGCACGGCGACGGACATCCGCATCCACGCCGAGCTCATCCTGCACATGAAGCGCCAGCTCGCCGAGCTGACGGCGGCGCAGACCGGCAAGACGATCGAGCAGATCAACAGCGACGCCGACCGGGACCGCTGGTTCACGGCGCCCGAGGCGCTCGAGTACGGCTTCATCGACCACGTCGTCACGCACGCCGCATCCGTCAGTGGTGGCGGCGGCACCGCCGCCCGCTGAGCACGCCGAACCAGTCCGAGGAGCAACCCGTGAGCTTTGACCCCCGCACCGTCGGTGCCCGACTGGCGCCCGGACTCGCCGGCGGGCACGCGCCGTCGCCGTCCTCCCGCTACGTCCTGCCTCAGTTCGAGGAGCGCACCGCTTACGGCTTCAAGCGCCAGGACCCGTACACCAAGCTGTTCGAGGACCGGATCATCTTCCTCGGCGTCCAGGTCGACGACGCGTCGGCCGACGACGTGATGGCGCAGCTGCTCGTCCTGGAGAGCCAGGACCCCGACGGCCTGATCACGATGTACATCAACTCCCCGGGTGGCTCGTTCACGGCCCTCACGGCGATCTACGACACGATGCAGTACATCAAGCCGCAGGTCCAGACGGTCTGTCTCGGTCAGGCGGCCTCGGCCGCAGCCGTGCTGCTCGCGGCGGGCTCGTCCGGCAAGCGCCTCGCACTGCCGAACGCGCGCGTGCTGATCCACCAGCCCTCGCTCGAGGGCGGCGGGTACGCGCAGGCCTCGGACATCGAGATCCACGCCAACGAGGTCCTGCGGATGCGGGTCTGGCTCGAGGAGACCATCGCCTTCCACTCGAACCGGACCGTGGACCAGGTTCGCTCGGACATCGAGCGCGACAAGATCCTCACGGCTCCGCAGGCGCTCGAGTACGGACTCGTGGACCAGGTGCTCGAGAGCCGTAAGCCGGTCGTCGTCAAGCCCGTCTGAACCCGAGCGGCCGTGATTCCTCGCGGCCACCGGAGCCGGCTGGCACACTCTCGGTGTCGGTCCTCGGCATCGTGGCCGAACGGCTTCCGACACGCGGCCCTCGCGGATGCCGACGGGCGCCGAGGTGCGTAGGGTCAGGGTAGGGCCGTATCCGGCAGTGTTCGCCGGGGCGTCGAAGACGTAAGGGGACGGTGGCGACAGATGGCGCGCGTGGGTGAAGGTGCCGACCTGTTGAAGTGCTCCTTCTGCGGCAAGTCGCAGAAGCAGGTCAAGAAGCTGATCGCGGGCCCCGGTGTGTACATCTGCGACGAGTGCATCGACCTGTGCAACGAGATCATCGAAGAGGAGCGGGCCGAGGCCACCGAGCTGGGACTTGTCGACCTGCCCAAGCCCCGCGAGATCTTCGCCTTCCTCGAGCAGTACATCGTGGGTCAGGAGCCGGCCAAGCGGTCGCTCGCCGTCGCGGTGTACAACCATTACAAGCGCGTCCAGGCGGGCGAGGCCAGCGGCCCGGACGACTCCGGGATCGAGATCGCGAAGTCCAACATCCTTCTCATCGGGCCGACGGGGTGCGGCAAGACCTACCTCGCGCAGACGCTCGCTCGGATGCTCAACGTCCCGTTCGCGATCGCTGACGCCACGGCTCTCACCGAGGCCGGGTACGTCGGCGAGGATGTCGAGAACATCCTGCTCAAGCTCATCCAGGCGGCCGACTTCGACGTCAAGAAGGCCGAGACCGGGATCATCTACATCGACGAGATCGACAAGATCGCCCGCAAGGCCGAGAACCCGTCCATCACGCGCGACGTGTCCGGTGAGGGCGTGCAGCAGGCCCTCCTGAAGATCCTCGAGGGCACGCAGGCCTCGGTGCCGCCCCAGGGTGGGCGCAAGCACCCGCACCAGGAGTTCATCCAGATCGACACGACGAATGTGCTCTTCATCGTGGCGGGCGCCTTCTCGGGTCTCGAGGACATCATCTCCTCGCGCTCCGGCCGCCGCGGGATCGGCTTCGGATCGCCGCTGCACAGCGCAGACGACCCGGACGTCATCGGCGAGGTCATGCCGGAGGACCTGCTGAAGTTCGGGCTCATCCCGGAGTTCATCGGTCGCCTGCCGGTCCTGACGACCGTCTCCTCGCTGGACCGCGACGCGTTGATGCGCATCCTGACCGAGCCGCGGAACGCGCTCATCAAGCAGTACCAGCGGATGTTCGAGATCGACGGCGTCGACCTCGAGTTCACGCAGGACGCCGTCGCCGCGGTGGCCGATCAGGCCGTGCTGCGCGGCACGGGTGCGCGGGGGCTGCGCGCGATCATGGAGGAGGTCCTCCAGTCGGTGATGTTCGAGGTCCCG
>JAHECE010000067.1:0-4993 GCA_024641895.1 Actinomycetales bacterium | reverse complement strand
GAGCCGCGACGACGTGGCGCGGGTGGTCATCACCCGTGGGGTCGTTCTCGAGAACGTCAACCCGACGCTCGTCCCGCGTGAGTACCCGAACGTCACCCGCGGCGAGAAGTCGGCTTGACCCACGTCGCGGACGGCCCGCCTAGGATCGGCGCCATGACGCACGAATCCGCGAGCGTTCTCCCGGCTGAGCTGGAGTCGATGCGAGGGAGCATCGACAACATCGACGCCGCCCTCGTCCACCTGCTCGCCGAGCGGTTCAAGTGCACCCAACGGGTCGGTCGGCTCAAGGCCGAGGCCGGCATCCCTGCGTCGGATCCGCAGCGGGAAGCACAGCAGGTGCAGCGCCTGCGCGCGCTCGCGGTCGAGGCCGGGCTCGACCCCGTCTTCGCCGAGAAGTTCCTCGAGTTCATCGTCACCGAGGTGATCCGGCATCACGAGGAGATCGCCAGCTCCCATGCCAGGACCGGCACCCCGCCGCGTGGCCCGCGGCCCTGAACCGGCAGGGCGGCGCCGGGAAGAGCTGGTCCTGCGTTGAACGGCGTTCGGTAGCGACCGTCCTCGGTCCAGGTTGTCCCTGGAGGGGCTCGCTCAGCCGGCGGCGCGGCGCCGTGCCGCCGCGTCGGCGTAGAGCCGGTCGATCCGGTCCGCGAAGTCTGTCAGGACCTGCCCGCGCTTCACCTTCAACGACGGCGTCAGGTGGCCGCTGGCCTCGGTGAAGTCGACGTCGAGCACCTCGAAGACCCGGATCGACTCAGCCTGGGACACGGCGTGGTTGGCGCGGTCGACGCCCCGCTGGATCGACGCCCGGACCTCGGGGTTCGTGGCCGCCTCGGCGACGCTCATCTCGGGGAGGCTGTGGTTGGCGAGCCAGCCCGGCAGCAGCAGCTCGTCCAGGGTGACGAGGGCGGCGATGAATGGCCTGCCGTCGCCGACGACGATGCACTGACTCACCAAGGGATGGCCCCGCAGCCGGTCCTCGAGGATCGCCGGGGCGACGTTCTTCCCGGCGGCCGTCACGATGATCTCCTTGGCCCGGCCGGTGATCCGCAGGTAGCCGTCCTCGTCGAGGACGCCGATGTCGCCGGTGCGGAACCAGCCGTCGGTGAACGCGTCGGCGGTCGCGGTCGGGTTGTTCCGGTAGCCCCGGAAGACGTGACCGCCCGTGACGAGGATCTCGCCGTCCGGGCCGATCTTCGCGCTCGTACCGGGGAACGGTGGGCCGACGGTGCCGATCTTGGTGTGCCCGGGCCTGGTGATCGCGGTCGGCGCGGTCGTCTCGGTGAGGCCATAGCCCTCGAGCACCTGCAGCCCGAGGCCGCGGTAGAAGTGCCCCAGACGCGTCCCGAGCGGGGCGCCGCCGGAGACGGCCCATGCGGCCTGCCCGCCGAGCGCGTCGCGGATCTTGTGCAGGACGAGCCGGTCCGCCACCGCATGCGCGACGCGCAGGGTGATCGGAGTGCCACCGGGCGCGCCGAGCGAGCGGGACCAGGCGGCCGAGACCTTGGCGGACCACCGGAAGATCTTGAGCTTCAGTCCGGTGCCGGCCTTCTGCTCGGCGCGGTTGTAGACGAGCTCGAAGATGCGCGGGACCCCGAGGATGAACGTCGGCCGGAACGTCGCGAGGTCTGAGCTCAGGTCGGCGGTGTTGGGCGTGTGGCCCAGGACGGCCCCGGACGGCACGACGAGGACCTCGATGTACCTGGCGAAGACGTGGGCCAGCGGCAGGAACAGGAGCGTCCGTGCGCCCGGTACGGCGCAGACCTCACCGAACCCGTCCGGGTGGGCACCGTTGAGGGCGTGCGACACGAAGTTCCGGTGGGTCAGCTCGACGCCCTTCGGGCGGCCGGTCGTCCCCGAGGTGTAGATGATGGTCGCGAGGTCGTCGAGGACCGGCAGGGCGCGGCGACGGGCGAGCTCGGCGTCATCGATCCCGCCGCCCGCCGCCGCGAGCGCGTCGAGCGCGCCGTCGTCGATGACCAGCGTCTCGCTGAGCTGGAGGTGGTCGGTCGAGATGCTCGCCAGGCGCTCGGCGTGCTCCGGGGTCTCGACGATCGCCACCTTCACGCCGGCGTCCGAGAGGATCCACTCGATCTGTTCGGCCGAGGAGGTCTCGTAGACCGGCACCGGCACCGCAGCGGCCGCCCAGGCGGCGAAGTCGAGCACGGTCCACTCGTATCGGGTGCGCGACATGATCGCGACGCGGTCACCGGGGCCTACGCCCTTCGCGACGAGGCCTTTCGCGACCGCCACGACCTGGGCGTCGAATGCGGACGCGGAGACGCGACGCCACTCGCCGTCCACCTTGTGCTCGAACATGGTCCGCTCTCCGGACCGCTCGACGCGCTGGGCGAGGAGGGTGTTGACGCTCCAGTCGTCCTCGTACACGGCGAGGTCGGCGGTGGAGGCTTCGGTCCGAGAACTGGCTGGGTTGCTCACGGCTCGACCCTAGCCCGGCCCTGCCGACCGATGCCCGCGCCTCGGGGCCACGGTTTGCGCGTCACGTCCCGCGCCAGGCGCGAAACGCTGGTCAGGCGCCCGTCGCGAGCTCCGCGGACCGGACCTCCGGCGTGTCGACGTCGTCCGGGACCAGAACCAGCTCCCGCACCCGGCCGGCGGCACGCAGGTCGGCGTAGGCCGCTTCGATCCGTCCGGCCGTCGCGGCACTCACCCCGAGCTCGGCCCGGAGCACCTCGGTGCGCTGGGAGACCTTGGCCTGCGACTTCACCTTGCGCAGCGCGGCCAGCGCCTCGCCGGCCAGCCGGATCAGGCCGGGGTCGGCGTCGCCCGCGGCGGCGCGCAGGGCGTCGGCGGTCGGCCACGCCGCCCGATGGACCGAGCCGGTGCGCCACCAGGACCAGACCTCCTCGGTCGCGAACGGCACCACCGGGGCGAACAACCGCAGGAACACGTCGAACGACAGAGCCAGGGCGGTCCGCGCGGACGTCACGGCCTCCCGCGTCGTCGTCGACGACCCCTCATCGACGCCGGCGCCGTAGGCGCGGTCCTTGACGAGCTCCAGGTAGTCGTCGCAGAAGGTCCAGAAGAAGGTCTCGGTGACCTCGAGCGCCCGGGTGTGGTCGTACGCCTCGAATGCGGCCGTCGCGGCGTCGACGACGTCCGCCAGCGCTGCCAGGACGGCGCGGTCCAGGGGCTCGGTCACGGCTGCAGGATCCAGGGAGACGGGCTGCTGGCCGGAGAAGGACAGGGCGAACTTGCTGGCATTGAGGATCTTGATCGCGAGGCGTCGGCCGATCTTCATCTGGCCGACCTCGAACGCTGCGTCCGTGCCCAGTCGCGCGGAGGCCGCCCAGTAGCGCACGGCGTCGGACCCGTGCTCCTCGAGCAGGCCCATCGGGGTCACGACGTTGCCCTTGGACTTCGACATCTTCTTGCGGTCGGGGTCGAGGATCCAACCCGAGATGGCCGCGTGCGCCCAGGGCAGGGAACCGTGCTCGAGGTGCGAGCGGACCACGGTCGAGAAGAGCCAGGTCCGGATGATGTCCTGCCCCTGCGGGCGCAGGTCCATGGGAAACACCCGCGAGAACAGGTCGGGATCGGCCAGCCAGCCGCCCGCGATCTGCGGGGTGAGCGACGACGTCGCCCAGGTGTCCATGATGTCCGGGTCGCCGACGAAGCCCCCGGGGACGCCGCGCTGGTCGGGGGAGTACCCGGGCGCGGGGTCGGAGGACGGGTCGACCGGCAGGGCCTGCTCGGCCGGCACGATCGGCCGGTCGTAGACGGGGTCACCCTGGTCGTCGACGGCGTACCAGACCGGGATCGGCACGCCGAAGAAGCGCTGGCGGGAGATGAGCCAGTCGCTGTTCAGGCCGCCGACCCAGTTCTGGTAGCGCACCCGCATGAAGTCGGGGTGGAAGTCGAGCTCGTCGCCGCGGGCGAGGAGCTCGGCCCGCAGGTCCCGGCCCTCGGTGGCTCGCCCGCCGTTGCGGATGTACCACTGGCGCGACGTGACGATCTCGAGGGGCTTGTCGCCCTTCTCGAAGAAGTTCGTCTTGCGCATCGTCGGGGTCGGTTCGCCGTCGAGGTCGCCGCTGGCGCGCAGGGCGTCGACGAGGGCGGCGCGCGCGGAGAACGCGGTCCTGCCGGCAAGCTCGCCGTACAGGCCGGTGCCGCGCTCGGAGGTGATCCACTCCGGGACCTCGCGCAGCAGGCGTCCGTCGCGGCTGACGATCGAGCGGGTCGGCAGCTGCAGCTCCCGCCACCACTGGACGTCGGTGAGGTCGCCGAAGGTGCAGCACATCGCGATGCCGGCGCCCTTGTCGGGCTCCGCGGCCGGGTGCGCGAGCACGGGGACCTCGACGTCGAGGAGCGGCGTGCGCACGGTGGTGCCGAACAGGTGCTGGTACCGCTCGTCGTCGGGGTGGGCGATGAGGGCGACGCAGGCCGGCAGCAGCTCGGGGCGCGTCGTCTCGATGTAGATCGGGTTGCCGTCGGCCTCGGGCGACTGGTCGCTCGCCTCGGCGGGGCCGCCGTGCACCGGGTGGAAGGCGATGCGGTGGAAGTGACCCGCGTAGTCGCGCGCCTCGAGCTCGGCCTGGGCGACGGCGGTCTGGAACGTGACGTCCCACAGGCCCGGTGCCTCTGCCTGGTACGCCTCGCCGCGAGCCAGGTTGCGCAGGAAGGCGGTCTGGGCGACCTTCTGGGCGTCCGTCCCGATGGTCTGGTAGTGGTGCGACCAGTCGACGCTCAGGCCGAGGTGGCGCCACAGCGCCTCGAACTGCTTCTCGTCCTCGGCCGTCAGCCGCTCGCACAGCTCGATGAACGTCCGGCGCGAGACCGGCACCTGGTCGGCGGCGCGCACGCTCTGGCCGCCCTCACCCGAGTGCGGAGGTGTGAAGCTCTCCTCCGGCGGCAGCGTCGGGTCGCACCGGACGCCGTAGTAGTTCTGCACGCGCCGCTCGGTGGGCAGGCCGTTGTCGTCCCAACCCATCGGGTAGAAGACGGTGCGCCCGCGCATCCGCTGGAAGCGCGCGAC
>JAHECE010000066.1 GCA_024641895.1 Actinomycetales bacterium | reverse complement strand
CACCACCAGCCCACCCGCACCGGCCAGCGACTCACCGGCCGGGGTACTCCGCGGAGCCGGGGTCTGTGGGGCGTGGCCGGCGGGCTCGGCCCGGCCGGCGGGCTCGCTGGAGGGCTGCTGCTGGTTCATGCGTGCAGTCCTCCTTCGCGTCCGGTTCGACTGCACCCATGCTATCGAACACGCGTTCGATCCGCTGCGTTCCGGCGGGATCGACCCGAATCTGTGGACAACAACACCCCAGGCCAACCCGCGGAGTAACCCCGAACACACCACCTCACCCCGCCCTAGCGGACGAGCTCGAGGAGACGCGGGAGATGCCCACCGACGAGGCGAAGCCCGACGAGGTCGATCTCGTCGAGGAGTGGCGCGTCCCTGAGGTGCGTCACCCCCGTTGCCTGGGGTGACGTGCCTGAGATCCTTCCGTTCGGGCTACCTGCTGTCGACCGGGTTGCCTGTGGTCATCCGCCGATGGCACTCATCGGTCGATCGGGCTGCAGGAAGCGCGGGTCGTCGATCCCGTGACCAGGCAGCTTTCCCTCGAGGCAACGTCGCATGGCGGCTGCGATGGCTGCGTCGTCGGACCCGTCGCGCAGCGGTGTGCGAAGGTCCGTCTCCGTCCGCGCGAACAAGCACGAGCGCAGCTGTCCGTCCGCGGTCAGCCGGATCCGGTCACAGGCCCCGCAGAACGGCTGGGTCACCGAGGCGATCACGCCGACGGTGGACGGGCCGCCGTCGACTATCCACCGCTCGGCCGGGGCAGAACCACGGGCGCCGACGGGTTGGAGCGCGAAGACGGCACTGAGCGTTTCAATGATCTCGGGGCCCGTCACCATCGCCTTGCGTGACCAGACGTGCCCGGCGTCGAGTGGCATCTGTTCGATGAAGCGCATCTCATAGCCGCGCCTGCTCGCGAAGCGGACGAGGTCCACGAGCTCGTCCTCGTTGACACCACGCATCGCAACGGCGTTGATCTTGATGGGCGCGAGGCCGGCGGCGTCGGCGGCCGCGATACCTGCGAGGGTGTCGGCGAGACGGTCTCGTCGGGTGAGCTCGCGGAAGCGGTCGCGGCGCAACGTGTCGAGAGAGATGTTGACCCGGGTCAGGCCGGCGTCGACCAGCGGCTGTGCCAGCGCGGGCAGGCGAAGAGCGTTCGTGGTCAGCGAGATCTCGGGCCCGTGCGGCAGCGCGGGAGAGCGGAGCGCCGTCAGCCGGGCCACGACGTCGACGGCGTCGGGCCGCAGCAGCGGTTCGCCGCCGGTCAGTCGAATCTCCTCGACGCCGAGGTCGACGGCGATCCGTGCGAGGCGGATGAGCTCGTCCGTGCGCAGGAGGGTGGGTCCTGGAAGCCACGGAACGCCCTCGGCCGGCATGCAGTAGGTGCACCGGAGTGAACAACGGTCCGTCAAGGAGATGCGCAGGTCACGATGTATCCGTCCGTGCCGGTCGACCAACGGTCGACCGGCTGAGGGCTGCGCGGCGCTCCGCTGTGCCTGCTCCGGCGCCACCTCGTCTCCCGTCATCAGAGGCCGACCCACGTGTGCGAGCCATCGGCGACGAGCTGTTTCTTCCACACCGGCAGCTCGGCCTTGACGCGTTCGACTACCTCGCGGCACAAGCGAAACGCCAGGTCGCGGTGCGCAGTGCTCACGCACGCGACGATCGCGACGTCGCCCACCCCGAGCTCGCCGACCCGGTGGGACACAGCGAGCCCCAGCACGCCTTCGTCGTCTGCGATCTCTCGCGCCACTCGCTCGAGCACCACGCCCGCATCCGGGTGCGCGCTGTAGTCGAGACGGACGACCCTGCCGTCGGCGTCCGGGTCGTGGTCCCTGACCTGGCCGACGAACGTCGCCACGGCCCCAGCCTGCGGCGATGTCACCGCAGCCAGGTGCGCCGCGACGTCCAAGGGCTCCGTCGAGAGGCGGGCGATCCGAACGGCGCCCATCAGTGCGCCCCGCCGTCGAGCTGGTCAAGGACGTGAGGGATGAGGGGGATGAGGACGCCGAGGCCGTCAACGACCCCACCGGGCGAACCGGGCAGGTTCACCACGAGTGCCGCGGGCGTTCCATCGCGATCAGCGGTCACGCCGGCCAGCGCGCGCGAGAGGACGGCGGCGGGCACGGCACGGGCGCCGGCCGCGCGGATCGCCTCGGCCAGGCCGGGCAGCTCGCGGTCGAGAACCGGGCGCGTGCCCTCGGGCGTGCGATCGCGCGGTGCGATGCCGGTGCCACCGGTCGTGACGACCAACCGCGCGCCGCCGGCCAGTGCCGCGCGGATCGCGGTCTCCACACCTGAGGCGCCGTCGGGGACGAGGCGGACTCCGTCGACGTCGAAACCGGCGTCGACGAGTGACTTCGCGATCATCGGACCGGTTCGATCGGCTGCCTCGCCGCGGGCGCACCGGTCGGACACGGTGATGACGGCCGCTGACGAGTTCTGCACGCGGTCAGGCTACCCGGCGTCTTCGCAGGTCCCGTACTTGTGCAGGTCAATTCGTTGCCGGAACGGCGGGCGCGAGGCAGACTTGTCGTGCGCACTGGGGGGCGAACCCGACGACGGAGTGGGGTGACCCGATGAGCCCGGAATCCAGCGCGGAGCCCGGAGCGGTTGGGATCTTGCCGATGCTGGCCCGTGGGCGGCACCGAAGCCCTCGCAAGGGCGCATGCTTCATGGAGCTGGCGTCGTACTTCGCCGGGGAGCGATGGAGCGATCACCCGGCCTGCACACACCCGCTGCTCGCAGCCCTGGCGCGCAGTGTGAACGACGCCTCCACGGACGTCGCGCGGCCCCAGCTCGCGCCGCTCATCCCGGCGGTGGTGGGCCTCAACGGCGGCGACGAGCACTGGAGCGCCGAGATCGCGATGCTGGCGGCGACGACGGCGCTCCCGGTAGCCAGCGCAGGTCGGCAGAATGCCCTCGCGGTCGGGCTCCTGACCTGCGAGCGTAAGCTCGACATGCTGGACGATCGGGAGCGAGGCTTCGTGCGTCCCGAGACTCTCGCCGCATTCGACGCGGTCCCGAACTCCGAGGCGTGGGCCCGGCGATTCGTCGCGCGCTCGACGATGAACGTCGACCGTTTCACTCAGCACGCAGGCTCCGAGATCGTCCGGCTCTCGGTCGAAGGCATCGCCGAGGCGTGCATCCCTGATCCTGATCGCCGTCTGCGCGAGCTGCTCAAGAGCGCCATCGACGAGTGCCGCACCTGGGCAGGCCTCGAGCCGGTGTCCGTCGCGGGGCTCGAACCCGCGTCCTGGCTCGGCGTGTGCCGTCCATGGTCGCTGACAAGCTGACGCGCTGACGGGGTCGCTGACGAACGACCCCGTCATGGTCGCGCCCGTCAGATGAACAGCAGCTGGGCGCCCTTCGTCATCTCGATGAAGTCGCTCGCGCTGATGATGCCCTCGACGTCGTCGCGCAGGTCCGACTCCCCGAGCTTGCCCATGTCGGCCGAGAGGCGGCACGCCCAGAGGTGACCACCCGCGGCGACGATCTGGTCGAGGAAGTCGGGCACCTCGGGGATGTCGAGCTCTGCCAGCTGCTTCTTGAGCATCGAGGTCGCCGGGCCGGTCATCGCCGGCGCGAAGGCCTGCGGGAGTCGCATGTCCTTCATCGGCAGGTGCAGCGCGGTGTTGCCCGCCGGGCTGAACTGCAGGTTGTTCATCCGCGACTTGACGATCATGTCGAAGCCCCAGAAGGTGAAGAACAGGTGCGTGTTCACGCCCTCGCCCAGGGCCGCGTTGCCGAGGATCAGGCCGGGGTAGGCCATGTCCAGGTTGCCCTTCGAGCAGATGATCGCGAGCATCCGCTCGCCGTCGTCGGTGTCGTCGTCGAACTGAGGGATCAGGGGCTCGCTCATCGCGCTGCCTCGCTCTCGTGGTTTGGGTTCGTCGCCGGCCGCGTCAGACGCAGCCGCGTGGCTTGGGCAGTCCCGCGATGTACGCCATCTTCTTGGCGGGCTTCTTGGGGAAGAGCTGGAACTGGGTCTTGGTCGGCACGCCGCCGACCGACTGGACGCGACGAGTGGTCGCCGTCTCGCCCTGCGTGGCGTAGTCCTCGCGCAGGAAGCGCAGGACCTTCCAGTGCTCGTCGGTGAGCTCGATGCCGATGTTGGCGGCGAGCACCGTGGCGAGGTCCTCGTCCCAGGCGCTCGGGTCGGTGAGGAAGCCCTCGGCGTCGACGGGGATCTCCCGGCCGTTCATGATGGTGGTGGGCATGTCAGACCTTCTCTTCGATCTCGGCCGCGGAATCGGCGGCCTCTTTGGGCAGGTGCTTGCCGGTCATGGACATGTGGGCCGGCAGGGGGATCGGGCGGCCGGGCAGCAGGACGTTCCAGTAGATCCAGCGGAAGGCCAGCTTGCCGAGGTGGTTGGCGCGGGTCTCCTTGAGCAGCTGGAGGGGGCCGACGACCGGCAGCGGGTAGGTGCCCGTCAGCGGCTCGACGTCGTAGTTGAAGTCGATCAGGAGGCCCTTGCCGCCGCCGCTCTCGATGAAGCAGTTCGCGTGCCCGTCGAAGGACTCCGTCATGGGCTTGCCCTCGATGAGCGCGAGGAAGTTCTTCGTGAAGCCGTGGACCGCGAAGTGCGCGACGGAGCCGGCCTTCGACGTCGGCAGGTCGCCTGCGTCTCCTAGCACGAAGATGTTCTCGTGGCCCTTCGCCTGGAGGGTGCGCTTGTCCGTGGGCACGAAGTTGAGCTCGTCGCCCAGTCCCGAGCGTGCGATGTAGTCCGCGCCCATGTTCAGCGGGACGGTCACGAGGAGGTCGTAGGGGACCTCGCGCTCGTCGTACGAGCTCAGGGTCTTCGCCTCGGGGTCGATGCTCTCGACGACGAAGTCCGGTTCCACGGTGATCGACCGTTCGTCGAGCATCGTGCCGAGGGTGGCCGACGCGACGGGCTTGGTGAACGCCCCGGACAAAGGGGTCACGTACGTGAGCTCGACCTTGTCCCGCATGCCCTTGCGGGTGAAGTAGTCGTCCGCGAGGAAGGTGAACTCCAGCGGGGCCACCGGGCACTTGATGGGCATCTCGGTCACATGGACGACGAGCCGGCCGCCGGGCCAGTCCTTGAGCGCCTCGGCGAGCGCGACCGAGCCCTCGTAGGTGTAGAACTCGTGGACGCTGCCGCCGAGGTCGTCGGCCATGCCTGGCGTCTCGTCGGGCCGCGGGGTCGTTCCGGTCGCGATGACGAGGTAGTCGTAGGCCAGCGTGTCGCCGCCGACCAGGTGGACGGTGTTCGCCTCGGTCTCGACACGGTCGATCTCCGCGGTGACGAGGCGAACGCCCTTGGGGATCGAGGCGCTTCGCGGCCGCGAGACCTCGTCCGGCGAGTAGATGCCGAACGGGATGAACAGGAAGCCCGGCTGGTAGTGGTGGGTCGCGCTCGAGTCGACGACGGTGATCCGCCACTCGTCCGCGGCGAGGTGGGACCGCAGCTTGTTCACCACCATCGTTCCGGCTGTGCCCGCTCCGAGCACGAGAAGGTTCTTCACGGTGGCTCCTTCGTCGTCGTCAGGGGCCGGCGTCCTTGTGGGGTCCCGGCCTGCTGACACGACGCTAGGGCCGCGCCCGCGTGGATCCGCGGGCAGAAGGTCCTATACCCCCTGGGGTACACCGCGGAGCCTCCGCCGGTACCCCCTCGGGGTTCAACGCGTCAGGGAGCTTCCGCTCCGGACCGGCGGCGCCGGACGACGGCGACGAGCACCCCTGCGACGGCGCCGACGGCCAGCAGCCCGCCCAGCAGCGGTGCCAGTCGAGACCCGCCCTCGTCCGGTGCGACGTCGTCCGCGAGGGCCGGCGTGGCCGTGGAATCCGCCGTGGCTGTCGAGGTGGCCCCGGGAGAGCCCGCAGCCGCCGGGACGTCGGTCGCTCCAGCGGACGGGGCGTCGGTCGCCGTAGCGGGGTCTGCCACGGCGTCCGACCCCACGGCGTCCGACACGGTGAAGGTGAAGCTGCCTTCGATCGGATGACCGTCCTGTGCGACGACGCGCCAACGCACCACGTAGGTCCCGAGCCCGACGTCGGGCGGCAGCGGGCTGCGCACGACCGTGCCGTCGATGGTCGGTGGTGCGTCCTGCACCGGCTGCCCGACCGCGTCCTCGACGACGAGGACCGAGCCAAGGTCGGCCACGGCGTTGCTGAAGGTCAGCTCGACCAGGGCAGGCGGGGAGTCGAGGACCGCGCCGTCGGCGGGTGACGTCGAGACGAGCTGGTCGTGGGCGGCCGCTGGTGCGGCAAGGCCCAGGCCGAGGCCTATGACGAGCCCGACACCGACGAGCGGCCCGAGCACGGCGACGACGACGGCGCGCATCCGGGACGAGAGGTCGTCCGTGCGCGCCTGCGGGGAATGACGTTCCACCCCTGCAGCGTAGGCGGAGGGGGCGGCTCGGGATTCGGGCCCGGTCCGTGACGGCTCCGTGACGCGCACGTGACGCTGCGACCAGAGTCTTGGGCGGTGGGAACCCTGACGAGCTCGCCGCGCGTGACGCGGGGCGCGATCGTGGCCGTCGACCCCGCGAGCCCGTTGTCCCGCATCGTCGTCTTCCAGTACAACCCCGACGAGGTCTCCCGCACCCTGGCCCCGGCCGGCGACGGCGGCGGCGGGTCCTCGAGCGCCCGCCGGGCCTGGGGTGCGCCGAAGGAGTCGGTCTCCCTCACGGTCGAGCTCGACGCCACCGACCAGATGGACGCCGGCGACCCTGTCGCCGGGGCCCTGGGCATCACCCCGCAGCTGTCGGTCCTGGAGATGCTCCTGCACCCGAGCAGCGCGCGGGTCATCGCGAACACCGCGCTCCTGATGGCGGGGACGATCGAGATCCTCCCGCTGGAGCTCCCGCTGACCGTGCTCGTCTGGGGCCCGGGCCGCGTGCTCCCGGTGACGATCAGCAACCTGGCCATCACCGAGCAGGCGTTCACCGCCGCCCTCACGCCGATGCGTGCCACCGTCGAGATCAGCGCCGACGTGCTCACCTACGACGACCTGTCGGTCACCGACGTCGGCTACGGCCTCTACGTGGCCCACCTCGTGGCCAAGGAAGTCATGGCGACAGCGGCGGTCGTCGCGGGCGGGGTCACGAGCATCGCCGACGCGGTCGGGGGTTGAGTCGTGGCTGCCGGACGGTACGACGCGGTCGAGATCGCCGAGGTGAGCATCCCCGACGGCGTGGGCGGCCAGCGCACCGTGCGCTACCTGCGCCGTCGTCGAGTGCTCGACCCTCGCGACGTGCGTGCCGTGGCGACGCACCGGGTCGACGCCGCGGACCGCCTCGACCTGGTCGCGGCCCGCTACCTGGGAGACCCGCTGGCGGCATGGCAGGTCTGCGACGCCAACGCGGCCCTCGACCCCGATGAGCTGACCGAGCCAGGGACGGAGGGCGACCTCCTGGTCATCCCGTTCCCGCAGGCGGCGCCGTGATCCTCGCCGGCGGCCTGCACCTGACGCTGCTGGCCGGCCGCACGCTGCCCGTGCCCTTGACGCTGTCGCTGGCCGAGCGGGTCCGCTCGGTGACGGTCACCGAGAGCGACGAGGAACGGTCGGTCTTCTCGATCGTCCTCGACGCCGACGGCGTCCCGCCCGGCATGGACACCCCGTTCGGCAGCGCGTCGCCCTTCTCGGCGTTCTCCCGCGTCGTCATCGTCCTGACGTTCGGGGCGCTGCCGCAGGTGCTCTTCGACGGAATCGTCACGGAGACCGCGCTCGAGCCGGGGGCCGGTGGTCGAGGCGCCACCTGGGTGGTCACGGGCGAGGACCTCGGCAACCTCCTCGACCGCGAGGAGCGCGACGTCGAGCACCCCGGCCTGGACGACTACCCCGTGGTGCTCACCACGCTCGCGCCGTACGCGGCCCAGGGCCTCCTGCCGATGGTCGTGCCGCCGCCGACCATGGACCCGCCGCTGCCCATCGACCGGATCCCGACCCAGCACGGCACGGACCTGGCCCACCTGGTAGCCCTGGCGGAGCGCCACGGCTACGTCGCCTACGCGACCCCGGGACCCGTGCCGGGCACGAGCTTCTTCTACTGGGGCCCGCCCGTGCGGCTCGGGGTGCCCCAGCCCGCGCTGGCGATGAACATGGGGCACGACTCGAACGTGCGCGACCTCTCGTTCCGGACCGAGGCGACGGCGCCGACGACCGTCTCCGGCAACGTCATGGACCGGCGCACGGGCGCGCAGGCCCCGGTCACCGCCCCGGTGACGACCCGGACGCCGCTGGGCGCCGTGCCGTTCGCCGCCGCCAACGCCGGCAACGTCCGCTCCCGCCGCCTGCGCCACGGAAGCTCCAGCACGGTGACTGCCCAGGCCCGGGCACAGGGCGTCGTCGACAAGGCGGCGGACAACGTCAGCGCCGAGGGCACCGCGGACGGCGGCCGCTACCGCGCCGTGCTGCGTCCCCGCGCTCTGGTCGGTCTGCGTGGTGCCGGGTGGTCCCACGACGGCATCTGGTACGCGAAGCGGGTCGAGCACACCCTCACGATGGGCTCGTACGAGGTCGCCTTCACCCTCACCCGGGACGGCCACGGCGCCACCACGCCGGTGCTGCCGAGGGCGGCCTCATGAGCGTCACGTTCTACGGCGTCTACCGCGGCAAGGTCGAGTCGAACATCGACCCGATGCAGCGCGGCCGGGTCCAGGTCAGCGTTCCGGCGGTGCTCGGAGACGGGCGCCTCGCCTGGGCCGAGCCGTGCGTTCCCTTCGCGGGCAACCAGGTCGGCATGGTCGCGGTGCCGCCGGTGGGTGCGGCCGCGTGGGTCCAGTTCGAGGGCGGCGACCCCGACTACCCGGTGCTGGCCGGCACGTCCTGGGGCAGCGGCGAGTCGCCCGCGCCGGGTCTGCCGGACATCAAGATGTTCGCCGCCGACGGCATCACGATCACCGTCAGCTCGGTCCCCGGGGCGGGCGGGATCACCGTCGAGGTCGGGGCGCCCGCCGTGCCCGTCCCTGTCAAGGTGGTGCTGGGCGCGCAAGGCATCGAGCTGTCCACCGGCGCGTCGTCGATCACGCTCGACGGCGTCAAGGTCTCGGTCAACAACGGCGCCCTGGACGTGATGTAGGTGCCCGGCAGCCTCGTCCAGCAAGGCGCGGTCGTCATCTGCGCCCACGCAGGTCAGGCGACGCCGAGCGTGCCGAACCCGCGCGTCACCGTCGGTGGCCAGGCGACTGTCACGCTCAGCGGGCCGTGGACCGTCGCCGGTTGCCCGTTCCCCCCGAACTCCGGCGGCCCGTGCGCGACGGCGATGTGGAGCGTCGGGACGGTCCGGGTGACCTCGCAGGGCCAGCCGCTCGTCATCTCCAGCGGCGTCGCCACGTGCGTGCCCACGGGTGTGCCGTTGACGGTCACCGCAGTCCAGCCGCGGGTGAGCGCGACGTGATCCGGCCGACAGCGCACGTCGGCTTCCCGCTGCGGGTCACGCCCCAGCGGCGCACGGCGCTGGCCGACGACGACGACTACCTGCGCGGGCTCGTCGAGGCAGTGATCTTCACCAGGCCGGGGGAGCGGGTGAACCGCCCCGACTTCGGCAGCGGGATCGACCAGCTCGTCTTCGCGCCGTCGGGGGGTGAGCTCGCCCAGGCCACGAAGGCCCTCGTGCACGGCGCCCTCCAGCGCGCCCTCGGCGACCTCATGCGCGTCGAGGAGGTCGCGGTCGACGCCCAGGAGGCGACCTTGCGCGTCACGATCGTCTACACCCCGCTCCTGGGCGGCGCGCCGGGCCCGGAGCGACGGAGCCTCACGGTGTCCGGCGGGACAGGGGTGGGGCCGTCATGACGGGCGCCTCGGCTGCAGCTCAGACCGCCGGGCTCACCGGCGCCGCGGTGGACCTCGACGCCCGGCGTGCCCTGGTCCGCGGCATCGACCTCACCGACCCGCACGGCCCGGGGCCGGTCAACGGCATCGACCTCGTCGAGGTGCTCTCCAACCACGCGGGCAGCACCGGGTACGTGCCCGGCGCCCCGCAGCAGCGCACCCTGCTCGTGCACCTGCTGCGTGGGCCCGTGCCCACCGATCTGCGTGCCGACCGTGTGCGCGTGCTCGGCGGCGTGCGCGCAGACCCGCGCATCAACCCCGTGCGCGTCGACTGGGCCTACCCGGCCGCCGACCTGGCCGGGGCACCCGGGTCGCCCCCCGTCGCAAGCCTCGCCGGCGTGCAGCCCGCCGACCGGGCCCTCGTCGCGGGTGCCGTCGAGGCGGCCCGCCGCGACCGGGTGCTCGTCGTGCGGACCTCGTCGAGCGGCGACTGGTCCACGTACGTCCTCGCCCTGCTCGGGCCCGGCGGCACCGGATACCCGCCGGGCTTCGACGAGCCGCTCGCCCGCGAGCCGTTCAGCTTCACCGTGGACTGCCCCAACCCGCTCGACTGTGCCGATGCCGAGGGGTGCCCCCCGGTCCCGGCCACCTCGCCGCTGCTGGACTACCTCGCGCGCGACTACCCGGCACTGCGCACGCGGCTGGTGGACCGGTTCGCCGAGCTCGTGCCCCGATGGCGTGACACGAACCCGGCGGACCCTGCGGTCACCCTGCTCGAGATGTTCGCCTACGTCGGCGACCGGCTGACGACCTGGCAGGACTCGATCGCGGCGGAGGCCTACCTCCCGACGGCGCGGCGCCGGCCGTCGGTCCGGCGACACGCCCGGCTCCTCGACTATCGCGTGCACGAAGGCGCCGCCGCCCGGACGTGGCTGGCATTCGACGTGCCGGCCGGGCCGGCGATCGACCTGGAAGCAGGCCGGCCGGTGGCCGCCCTGCCGCCGGTCGGTGACCTGGGCGACGTCGCGGTGCTCGACGTGACGGCGGCCCTCGCGGCCGGCGGCTCGGTCTTCGAGACGGTCCACCAGTCGCGCCTCACCCGCGCCCGCAACGCGCTCGCGCTGCACGCGTGGGGCGACGTCGACTCCTGCCTACCCACAGGTGCGACGTCCGCGTTCGTCGCGCACGGGACCAGCGCCGACCCTGCCGTCGCGGCGCAGCTCGACCCCGGCCTGCGCGCCGGCGACGTCCTCGTCCTCGTCCCGGTCGACAAGGACGAGGTGACGCCGTCGGGTGAGGTAGCGCGCCGCAGGGCCGTCCGGCTCGTGGCCGACCCCGTGGTCCGGGACGACCCGCTGGCCCCGGACCTGCGCGTCCTGGAGATCACCTGGGGCGGCGCCGACGCCCTCCAGGTGCCGCTCCCGGTCAGCCTCCGCCGTTCGGACGGCACCGCGGGCGTCGCCGCCCGGGCACTGGCCAACGTCGTGCTGGCCGAGCACGCGGCCGCGCTGCCGCCCCAGGACCTCGAGCCGCGCCAGGTGCCCGAGCGAGGCCGGTACGACCCCCGCCTGCCCGTGGCCGGCGTGGCCTGGGTGGACGAGACCGTCGATGCCGCAAGCGCGTCGGCGTCGCTGCGCGTCGACCCGCGTCGGGCGTGCGCGCAGGTGACGCTGGACGACGGCGCCCGACTCTGGGAGTGCGTCCCGGACCTCCTCGCGTCGGGCAGGGGCGACGCCCACGTCGTCGCCGAGCCGGAGGAGTCCCGGCAGGTCCGGCTGCGCTTCGGCGACGGCGTCTCGGGCCGGCGGCCCGCGTCCGGGGACGTGCCGGTCGCCCACGTCCGCGTCGGCGGCGGGACCGCAGGCAACGTGGGCGCCGACGTCCTGACCACCGTC
>JAHECE010000065.1 GCA_024641895.1 Actinomycetales bacterium | reverse complement strand
GCCGGAGTCCAGCGCGCGGCGCAGCCGCTGGGTGAGCACCGGCAGGCTGAACGGCTTGGCGACGTGGTCGAAGGCGCCGTGGCGCATGGCGGTGACCACGTCCTGCTCGCCAGCGTAGGCGGTGAGCATGATGACGTGGGAGTGCGCGAGGACGCCCTCGGACTCGAGGCGACGGAGCACGTCGAGTCCGTTCATGCCGGGCAGGTCCACGTCCAGCAGGATGACCCGCGCGGACAGCCTGTTCGGCCCGATCAACCTGTCGAGCGCGACCCGGCCGTCGACCTCGTGCTCGCTGCGCAGACCGCGGGTGTCGAGGGCCTGCTGCAAGAGGCCTGCGAGCATCTCGTCGTCCTCGACGATGAAGACGTCGGTGGTGTTGCGGACGGTGCGAGGTTGCCATCCAACGGGGAGAACGCGGTTGCCACCGGCCCGCTTGGCCGAGACCAGGACCCGGTTCAGGTTCCGCACGAGGGCCGGGAGGTCATTGCCGTCGGATCCGTGCTCCGCCACCGCGGCACTGAACGTCATGAGCACCGACGCGCCGTCCGAGGCGACGAACGCATGGTTGCGGAAGGACTCGAGAACGGCAGCGACCCTCGCCACGCCGTCGGCCCGGCGCATTCCGCTCATGACGACGATGAACTCCTGCCCGGCCCAGCGGCCGACCAGGTCGTCGTCTCGGAAGGAGGACTCGAGAAGGGCGGCAAGCTGTCGCAGGACGGCGTCCCCGAGGCCGTAGCCGTGCTCCTCGTTGAGCAGCCGCAGGCCGTCCATGTCGATCATCGCGACTGACACCGGAGTGCCGACGCGTGCGCTGCGTGCCGTCAGCCGGTCGTAGGAGGCCTGGGCGCTCGCCCGGTTCGCCACTCCGGTGTCGGGGTCGAGTGCCCGGAACTGCCGGCGCAGGCGGGTACGGTCCAGGCGGCTGCTCAGCCGCGCGGCAAGCTCCGCAGCGATGAGCGGACGGGCGACGACGTCGTCTGCGCCGGCGGCGAAGGCTTCGCTCACGGACTCCGGCGTCCGGTCCTCGGTCAGCGCGAGCAGGGGGATCGGGGCGAAGCGGGCGTCGTCCCGAAGGGTCCGGCACAGGTCGAGGGCGCCGGAGAGCCCCGTCGAGACGATCAGGAGGTCGGCTGGCGAGGTGTCCAGGGCCGTGCGCAGCGCCGCCTCCGTCGACAGGTTCGTCAGGTCGAACGCGGGGCCGGTCAGGAGGGCCTCGAGCGCATCCAGGTCGGCAGGCTCGGCGAGGGCGAGGACGCGTGCCGGCTCCGTGCGCGGTAGTCCCGCGGCGTCGATGGCGACGGCGACGACGGCCTCGGCGGAGCGGGACGCTGCGACAAATCGATCCGCGCCGGCTCGCAGGGCCTTGACGGCCGCGGTCGCGTCGTCGGGCCCTACGACGATGGTCGCGCAGCGGGGATGCTCGTTCCCCGCGTCCGACACGAGCGCGGCGGCGCCCATAGGGTGGAGCGCGGCGTCGAGGACGACGACGTCAGGCGCGCCTCGGGTGAGGGCTGCGCGCGCGGCCGGGAGGTCGGCGGCCCACCTCGAGGTCCAGCCTCGTTTCTCGGCAGCGGTGCCCAGGCTGCCGGCCCAGGCGTCGTCCGTCGTCACGACAAGGACCTCGTGCCGTCCTTCGATCGTCGGCTCGGTCGGCTCGAGGCCGCCGGCGGCCTCGTCCTCGAGCTGGCGCTGGATCTCCTTGAGGACCGTGACGGCGTGCAGCAGCGCGGCGGGGTCGGTGACCAGGCCGCCCGCGATGCCCGCCTCGAGCTCGCGCGCCAGCTCGGAGACCTGGTGCATCCCGATGGTCCCGGCTGAGCCGGCGATGCGGTGCGCTGCCCGTTCGGCGGAGCGAAGGCGCTCCTCGGTGAGAGCTTCACCGGCCACGGCGGCCATCAGGACGACCTCGATCTCCGCCGCGCGAGAGGTGTTCGTCGCTCGAGCGCGTCGGCCGACGTCCGCCAGCGCTCGGCGGGCCCGGTCGAGGTCGGCCGCCGTGGGCGTCCGCTCCGCCGAGTCGCGGGCGCTCATACCCATCCCAGCATCTCGGATACCTCGGAGGCGAGGGTCATGGGGTCGAACGGCTTGCCGATGATGCCGGAGACGTCGAGGCCGTCGAGCTCTCGGCGCTCGCCGGGGCGGACCTTCGCCGTCAGGAGGATGACCGGGACCTCTTGGGTCAGGGGGTCCGCCCTGAGGTGAGACAGCGTCGTCGGGCCGTCCATCCCGGGCATCATCACGTCGAGGAGGACGACGTCGGGAACAAGCTCGCGGGCTCGTTCGACCCCGTCGGCCCCGCTCGACGCCGTGGTGACGTCCCAGCCGCCGACGAGGCCGAGGGCGACCTCTGCCACCTCGCGGATGGAGTCGTCGTCGTCAACCACCAGCGCTCGGCGCACTATTACCATCTCGCCTTCACCATGTCAGCCCCTCCCCTTGCGGCGTGAGCCTACCCACCCGGGCCGCACGATCCGGGGAGGCGTTCCGTGGGGTTCGACGCCAAGACCTGGCCGGGAAGCGTCCCCACCGGTGAACGCCCTGCCCGCCGGCGGCGTACGGTGACCGTGTGTCCACGGTCGGTGTCGTCTTCCTGCACGGCCTTCGTGGTTCCTCGAGCCTCTGGCGGCACCAGGTCGAGGCGATGCGGGCCGCGGGGCACGCCACCCGCGCTCCGGACCTGCCCGGCCACGGGAGCAGGCGAGGCGAGACATTTACTCTGGACGGTGCGACGGAGGTCGTCGAGGGCACGGCCCGGGACCTCTCGGACCGGGGTCTGGAGGTGCTCGTGGTCGGCCAGTCCTTGGGCGGCTACGTCGGGCTCCACTGGGCGGCCCGCACGTCGGTCCCGCTGCACGGAGTCCTCGCGGCCGCGTGCAGCACGACGCCCCTCGGTCCCGCGGTCGGGGGCTACCGGCTCGTGGCCGGTGCGATCGAGCTCCTGCCGGATCGCGGTGCCTGGCTCAACGACCGCATGGCCAGCTGGACCCTTCCGGAGGCGGGCGCGCGCGACGCCGCCGCCGGCGGATACGCCCTCGACGTCATGCAGAGCTCGTTGCGCGCAATCCGGGCCGTGCGCCCGATCGAGGACATCAAGGCGCTCGGACCCGTGCCCGTATGGATCGTCAACGGTGCTCGGGACCACTTCCGGTCGCAGGAGCGCGCGTACGCGCGAGCCGCCCGGAACGGCCGGCTCGTCGTGGTGCCGCGCGCCAAGCATCTCGTCTCGCTGGAGGCACCGGTTGTCTTCACCCGGTTGGTCTTCGAGATGCTTGATGAGCAGCGACCATCCGGTGCGCTCTCTAGCCGGCCGCCAGGGCCCAGGCCCGCACACCACCGATGATGCCCGCCGAGTTGGGCACGACGACGACGTCGTCGCCCATTCCCGCGAGGACGTTCGGTGCCACGCGCCGCCCGTTGCCACCGCCGAGGTAGACGCGGTCCCAGACGACGACCGGGCGCAGGGCGTCGATGACGCGGCGGATCCGCCGTGACCAGTGCGCGTCGCCGAGGCGGAGCCGTTCGTGCTCGCCGATGTACATGTCGTAGGTCAGGCCCCAGCGCACCGGAGCCATCGAGAGCTCGAGGTGGGGGGCGAGGGTCCCGCCGTCGAACATCGCGTTTCCGAGGCCGGTGCCGAACGTGAGCACGAGCTCCAGGCCGGCCCCCGCAACCACGCCGGCCCCATGGACCTCGGCGTCGTTGAGCACGAGCGCGGGCACGCCGAGCGTCTCGCGGAGCGCCGCGCGCATGTCGAAGCCTGCCCAGGCCGTGACCAGCTCGGGGAGGACCTTGGTCCGTGGGCCGGCCTTGGTCACGTAGTGAGGGGTGGCGACGACGACGCCGTGCCGGAGCATGCCGGGCATGCCTACCGTCACCCGGTCCACGGGCGGCAGCTCGCGGGCGATCTCGGCGATGGTGGCGACCAGTCGTTCCGGTGGCAGGGGATACGGCGTAGGCCGGCGGACCGGGTTCGCGTGCATCGTGCCGGCGACGTCCAGCACCGAGGCCTTGATGCCACCCCCGCCGCAGTCGACGGCGAGCGTGAAGGGGGTCGCGGCCACCTTGTGCACGTTACCTGCGCGCAGGGCGCGGCGGGGTGGCGGCGGCAACACGCTGGGCGGGGTTCCGAGAGGCCCGGCCGCTTGCCCGGTAGCGTGCAGAGATCGCGAACGCTGCCAAGGGGGGAAACGTGCGCGCTGGTCTTGCTGCCTGCATCGCGGGCCCGCCTCGGGAGACCTCGAGGAACGCCGTGCCGGGGGACCGTCCCGGTGGGCGCTCCCGCACGGTCGCCGGCTTCCGGTCCATCGCGATCCACGGTTGGATGAGGGCGACGCGGCAGGGGGGGGCAACCGGCTAGGCCGTTGCGGACCGCGTGTCTTCATCGCACCGAACGTGGGTCTCGCCCTGGGGCGGGACCCACGTTCGTGCGTGTGGGGGCCTCAGCCGGGCTCCTGCGAGTCGTCGCCCGGCAGTCTCCGCACCCGACGGGCCTGCGCCGCGCGCGCCGCTAGCTCGTGGTCGTCCGGATAGGCGACCTCCTCGAGAGTGAGCCCGCGCGCCGGTGCCACGGCGACCGCCGGGTCTCGCCGGCCGCCCGCGAGAACCTGTGCGGGCCAGTGGACGGGTCGACGACCCTCTCCGACTGCGAGGCAGGCCCCGACGAGGGCTCGGACCATGGAGTGGCAGAACGCGTCGGCCCGCACGTGCGCGACGGCGAGGCCGGCCGGTGTGCGCTCCCAGGTGAGCCTCTGCAGCTCGCGGATCGTCGTCGCCCCCTCGCGAGGTCTGCAGAAGGCCGCGAAGTCGTGCTCGCCGAGGAGCGTGGCGCATGATGCGGACATGGCAGCCACGTCGAGCGCCCGTCGGTGCCAGAGCACGTCCGCGCGGTGCAGCGGGTCCCGCTGGGCGACGTCGTCGGCGATCCGGTAGGCGTAGCGGCGCCAGAGCGCCGAGAAGCGCGCGTCGAATCCCTCGGGCGCGGGCAGCGCCCGGTGGACGACCACATCGGGCTCGAGGACGGCGCCGAGCCGGTCGACGAGGGCGCGGCCCGGTTCTCGGGACGACCGGCCCGGCGTGGCGGCCCACGCGCGCGCTGGTAGGTCGACGTGCGCGACCTGCCCGCGCGCATGGACGCCCGCGTCGGTGCGGCCGGCAACCGTGAGCCGGGGCAGCTGGGGAAGCCTCAGGACGACAGCGAGCGCCGCCTCGAGGTCGCCCTGGACCGTGCGCAGGCCCGGCTGGGAAGCCCACCCGGCGAACCTCGCGCCGTCGTAGGCCAGGTCGAGCCGGATGCGGAGCAGGGCGTCGGGCGCGCTCAGCGCTCCTCGTCCGAGTCGGTCTCGGGGAACTCGCCGTCCTCGCCGACCGGGTCGCTCTCGTCCTCGTCCTCGCGCTCGTCCGGGTCGAAGATGTGCATCGCGGCCTCTTCGGCGCTCGCCGCTCCGCCGGCCACGCCCGCGTCGGAGGCATACAGGTCCTGATGCCGCCAGGTGTCGTCCGCCTCGACGATCCGACCGGCGCGGTCGGGCTCCCTCCCGTCGCGTCGGCGGCTGTCCGCGGCCCAGACGTCGGGCTCCTCCTCGGAGAGTCGCTGATCGAGCGTCTCGCGCCGGATCTCCTCGAGCGGGGTCTCGCCGTAGTGGTTTCCCCGCGGGAAGTCGGGTGGGGAGTAGCCCTCGTCGAGGATGTCGTCGACGCCGCGGTCGATCAGGGTGTCCTCGCGTGGTAGCTGGTTCGAGTCGCCCTCCCCAGAGAGGTATCGCTCCGATCCGGACCCGAGGTCGTCGTGGTCGCTCATGAATTCAGAATCCCACTCCACGGGGCGCCCCGCACGTGTCCCGGCGTCACGACTTCGCAGGCCGCCGCAGCCCCTGTACCCGGACCCATCGTCTCTCGGTCGAGTGACCCGGACCGGGCGGGCGACCATGCGTTCGGGGGCTGCGGGGGTGTTCGGCGAGGGGTGCGGACGGGCATTTTGACCCTCCTGCCCGGCGCGGAGTACCCTCGGCAGTCGTTGTGCGTCCTTGACGTCGGCCGGAGCTCGATTCTCGGCCGCCCGTGACACGGATGCGCTCCGCGACCAACCGGAACCCGCGCCCCTGCGCGGGAGATCCGAGACACCGGCAGAAAAGCGAAGGCTACGACTGTGCGCACGTACACCCCGAAGCCCGGCGACGTCGAGCGGACGTGGCACGTCATCGACGCTACGGACGTCGTCCTCGGACGCCTGGCGAGCCAGGTCGCCACCATCCTCCGGGGCAAGCACAAGGCGACCTTCGCCCCGCACGCGGACACGGGCGACTTCGTGATCGTGATCAACGCGGGCAAGGTCGCCGTCACCGGCACCAAGCGTGACGACAAGCGCGCCTACCGGCACTCGGGCTACCCGGGTGGCCTCAGCTCGGTCACGATCGGGGAGCTGCTCGAGAAGCGCCCCGAGCGGGTCATCGAGACTGCCGTGCGCGGGATGCTCCCCAAGACCAGCCTCGGGCGCGACCAGCTGCGCAAGCTCAAGGTCTACAGCGGGTCTGAGCACCCGCACGCCGCGCAGCAGCCGAAGCCCCTCACCATCACCCAGGTCGCCCAGTAGCGCTGCGCCCTCGCGCGCCGTCGGCAGCCAAGGAAACAAGGAGAACAGTGGCCGAGACCACCGTCGAGATCGACGAGTTCGACCCCGAGACCGGGGATGCCCCCAGCAGCTTCACGTCGGAGACGCCTGCGTCATCCGCCGGGCGTGGCCAGTCCATCACTGCGCCGGGTCAGGCGGTCGGGCGCCGCAAGGAGGCGATCGCGCGCGTTCGGCTCGTTCCCGGCACCGGTCAGTGGCGCATCAACGGGCGCCCGCTGGAGGAGTACTTCCCGAACAAGCTGCACCAGCAGCTCGTCAATTCTCCCTTCACGCTCCTCGACCTCGGCGAGCGGTTCGACGTCGTCGCGCGGATCACCGGCGGCGGCGTCAGCGGTCAGGCCGGTGCGCTCCGCCTCGGCATCGCCCGCTGCCTCAACGAGATCGACACCGAGTCGAACCGCGCGACCCTGAAGAAGGCCGGCTTCCTCACCCGTGACGCCCGCGTCACCGAGCGCAAGAAGGCGGGCTTGAAGAAGGCGCGCAAGGCGCCGCAGTACTCCAAGCGCTGACGACGCCCCGGGCGCGACGCCGACACCAGAAGTCGGCGGACGGCGCAGGCGCCACGGCCTCGATTCGGGAGAACCGAGTCGAGGCCGTCGTGCGTCCCGGCGTGGTCTCATAGACGCGGCTGCGGCCGGTCGTGGCGCGCCTGCGCGGCCGGCGCACTGACGGGCGCCGCCCAGCGGCGCGTGATGGACGAGAGAGGGACACCATGGGTCGGCTCTTCGGCACGGACGGCGTCCGCGGCCTGGCGAATCGCGACGTGACGGCCGAGCTCGCGCTCGACCTCGGCGTGGCGGCCGCTCACGTGCTGGGGTCGACGGGCGCGTTCGAGGGCCACCGGCCGCGCGCGGTCGTCGGCCGGGATCCCCGTGCCTCGGGCGAGTTTCTCTCGGCGGCAGTGTCCGCGGGTCTTGCCAGCGCCGGCGTCGACGTGACGGACCTCGGGGTGGTGCCCACCCCGGCCGTCGCCCACCTCACGGGCCGGCTCGGCTCGGATCTCGGTGTGATGATCTCGGCGTCGCACAACCCGATGCCGGACAACGGCATCAAGTTCTTCGCCCGCGGCGGCCTCAAGCTCGACGACCGCATCGAGGAGACCATCGAGGAGCGTCTCGACGAGCCCTGGGAGCGCCCGACCGGCACGGGAGTGGGCCGCATCGAGACAGACCCGGGCTTCGGTGCGCGCGCCTACGTGGCCCACCTCGTCGGTGGGGTCGGCGCCGACCTGACCGGGCTGCGGATCGCCGTCGACTGCGCCAACGGCGCCGCCAGCGCCATCGGTCCGCTGGCGCTGCGCGAGGCGGGCGCCGACGTGGTCGTGATCAACGCGTCTCCGGACGGTCGCAACATCAACGAGCAGTGCGGCTCGACCCATCCGGAGCAGCTGCAAGCAGTGGTGACGGCATCCCACTCACACCTCGGGGTCGCGTTCGACGGGGACGCGGATCGATGCCTCGCGGTCGATGCGACCGGCGCGCTGGTCGACGGCGACCAGATCATGGGGATGCTCGCGATCGACATGCTGAAGCGTGGCGTCCTGGCGCGCAACACCTTGGTGGTCACCGTGATGAGCAACCTCGGCCTCCTCCTCGCCATGCGCGACGCCGGGATCGACACGATCCAGACGGGCGTCGGTGACCGGTACGTGCTCGAGGCGATGCGGGAAGGCGGTTACAGCCTCGGCGGCGAGCAGTCTGGACACATCATCATGTCCGACCACTCCACGACGGGGGACGGCGTCCTCACGGCCCTGGCCCTGGCAGCGCAGGTGGTCGGGACCGGCAGGTCTCTGGCCGACCTCGCGGCGGCGATCAGGCGGCTCCCTCAGGTCCTTGTCAACGTGCGGGGTGTCGATCGGACGCGTGCGCGCACCGACGCCGTGCTCAACGAGGCCGTCGCTGCCGCTGAGAGCCGGCTGGGGGAGACCGGTCGAGTGCTGCTGCGCGCCTCCGGCACCGAGCCGCTGGTGCGGGTCATGGTCGAGGCTGCGCGCGAGGACGAGGCCGAGGAGGTCGCGCAGGTGCTCGCGGGCGTCGTCCGCGAGCGGCTCGCGATCTGAGCGGGCCGGCCCCGCCCTCCCGTCGGTGGGCCGGCGCCGGAACGAGGGCTCCGTGGCGACCCTGGGCACGCTCCCGCGCCCGGTCAGAGCTTTCGCAGGCGGATCTGCTGCACCGCGTGGTTGGTGCCCTTCGTCAGGACCAGCGTCGCCCTGCCCCTGGTCGGGAGGATGTTCTGCTCGAGGTTCGGGCCGTTGATGTCCGACCAGATCGCCTCCGCCCTCGCGGCGGCCTGCGAGTCGTCGAGGGCCGCGTACCGGTGGAAGTACGACCCGGGCTGGGCAAAGGCCGTCCGGCGCAGCTCGAGGAACCGCTCGACGTACCAGCGCTGGATGTCGGACGTGCGAGCGTCGACGAAGATCGAGAAGTCGAAGAAGTCGCTGACGGCGAGCCGGGTGCCGCCCTCGAGGCTGAGTCTTGCCGGCTGGAGGACGTTGAGGCCCTCGACGATGAGCACGTCGGGTCGGCGGACGACCACGTGCTCGTGAGGGACGATGTCGTAGCTGAGGTGCGAGTAGACCGGGGCGGCCACCTCGGCTGCGCCGGCCTTGACGCGGGCGATGAACTGCAGCAGGGCGCGCCTGTCGTAGGACTCGGGGAAGCCCTTGCGTTCCATCAGCCCACGGCGCTCCAGCTCGTCGTTGGGGAACAGGAAGCCGTCGGTGGTCACCAGGTCCACGGTCGGCGTCTCCGGCCAGCGGCGCATCATCTCCCGCAGCAGCCGCGACGTCGTGGACTTTCCGACGGCCACGGAGCCGGCGACGCCGATGACATACGGCGTGCTTCGCGTGCGGTCGCCGAGGAACGTCGACGTCGCCGCGTGGAGCCTGCGGGTCGCCGCCACGTACAGCGTCAGGAGCCGGGACAGCGGCCGGTACACGACGTCGACCTCGTCCAGGTCGATCGGGTCGCCCAGACCTCGGAGCCGGACGACGTCCTGCACCGTCAGGGGCAGGGCCGTGGAGGCGGAGAGCCGGCTCCAGGCCGCTCGGTCGAACTCGACGAACGGGGTCTCGCGCGGCTGGCGCCCGTCCGGCGACGGCAGGACGTCGTTCCACGAGTCGGCGGTCGCGGGCGAAGGCACGGCCCATCATGGCGCACCTCGGGTGTGCTCCGGGCCCGCGCTGCACGCCGGCGGCCACTAGCCTGAGGCGCATGTGCGGAATCGTGGGATACGTCGGCCCGGCCACACCGAGCGCGCGCCCGCTCGACGTCGTGATCGAGGGGCTCAGGCGACTCGAGTACCGGGGCTACGACTCGGCCGGCGTCGCCGTCGCAACCGCCACGGGGCTCGCCAGCATGAAGAAGGCCGGCAAGCTGGTCCGACTCACCGAGGCGCTCGACGCAGCACCGCTGCCCCCCGGCACCGCCGCGATCGGTCACACCCGCTGGGCGACCCACGGGGGCCCGACCGACGCGAATGCGCACCCGCATCTCGGCGGCGCCGGCCGGGTCGCAGTCGTGCACAACGGGATCATCGAGAACTTCCACGTCCTGCGCGCCGGGCTCGAGGCAGACGGCATCACCTTCCTCTCTCAGACGGACACCGAGGTCGCCGCGCACCTGCTCGCGGCGGCATTCGAGGAGACCGGCGACCTCACGAAGGCGATGCAGGCGGTCACCCACCGCCTCGAGGGCGCCTTCACCCTGGTCGCGCTGCACGCCGACCAGCCCGGCACCGTCGTGGCGGCACGGCGCAACTCGCCCCTGGTGATCGGTCTCGGCGAGGGCGAGAACTACCTCGGATCCGACGTGGCGGCCTTCATCGCCTCGACGAAGGAGGCGATGGAGGTCGGGCAGGACCAGATCGTCACCATCACCGCCGATGCGGTCGAGGTCATCGACGCCGACGGTGCCCCGGTGACACCGCGGCGCTTCACGGTCGACTGGGACGCCGCCGCAGCGGTCAAGGGCGGCTTCCCGAGCTTCATGGACAAGGAGATCCACGACCAGCCGCAGGCTGTTGCGGACACCCTGCTCGGGCGGACCGACGCGAGCGGCGCGCTGACCCTCGACGAGATGCGGATCCCGGAGAGCGTGCTGCGCTCGGTCGACAAGATCATCGTGATCGCGTGCGGCACGGCCGCCTACGCCGGGCACGTGGCGAAGTACGCGATCGAGCACTGGTGCCGGATCCCCGTCGAGGTGGAGCTCGCGCACGAGTTCCGGTACCGGGACCCGGTCCTGAACGAGAAGACGCTCGTCGTCGCCATCTCGCAGTCCGGCGAGACGATGGACACGATCATGGCCGTCCGGCATGCGCGGGAGCAGGGCGCCCGGGTGCTGGCGGTCGTGAACACCCACGGGTCGACCATCCCGCGGGAGTCCGACGCCGTTCTCTACACCCACGCCGGCCCGGAGGTCGCGGTCGCCTCGACCAAGGCCTTCCTCGCCCAGATCACGGCCTGCTACCTCCTGGGCCTGTACCTGGCTCAGCTGCGCGGCAACAAGTTCCCGGACGAGATCCGGGAGGACCTCGAGCAGCTGCAGGCGATGCCGGACAAGATCCGGGCGGTCCTTGCGGCGGAGGGGCAGGTGCGCTCGGTGGCACGCACGATGACGGAAGAGCCGACCGTGCTCTTCCTCGGGCGGCACGTCGGGTACCCGGTGGCGATGGAGGGCGCGCTCAAGCTGAAGGAGCTCTGCTACATCCACGCCGAGGGCTTCGCCGCCGGCGAGCTCAAGCACGGACCGATCGCGCTGGTCGAGGAGGGGCAGCCGGTATTCATCATCGTTCCTTCGCCGCGTGGTCGGGACGTCCTGCACGCCAAGGTCATCTCCAACATCCAGGAGGTGCGGGCTCGCGGCGCCCGGACCCTCGTCATCGCCGAGGAGGGCGACGACGACGTGATCCCCTTCGCAGACGTCATCTTCCGGGTGCCCCAGACCCCGACCCTGCTCGCTCCGCTCGTGACGGTGGTGCCGCTGCAGGTGTTCGCGTGCGAGCTGGCCACCGCCAAGGGCCT
>JAHECE010000279.1 GCA_024641895.1 Actinomycetales bacterium | reverse complement strand
CCGTCTCGATCTCGACGATCGTCTGGTTGACCTTCACGGTCTCTCCGACGGCGACCCGCCAGTCGACGACGTCGGCCTCGGTCAGGCCCTCGCCCACGTCCGGAAGGCGGAACTTGCGGAAGGTCGGCACGGGGTGATCCTCCTCGTTCGGCGGCGTCGCCGTTCGGCGGCGTTCGTCAGTGGCGCCTGGGACGCCTGCGTCAGTAGGCCAGGGCTCGGTCGACAGCGTCGAGCAGTCGGTCGAGGTTGGGGAGGTACTCCTCCTCGATGTTCGCCGGCGGGTACGGCGCGTGGAACCCGCCGACCCTCAGCACAGGCGCCTCCAGAGCGAAGAAGCACCGCTCGGTGACCCGCGCCGCTATCTCGGCGCCGGAACCGAAGAACACGGGCGCCTCGTGCGCCACGACCAGGCGACCGGTGCGCTGGACGGAGGCAGTGAGGGTGTCGAAGTCGATCGGGGAGATCGACCGCAGGTCGATGACCTCGATGCTGCGACCCTCGGCCGCCGCCGACTCGGCTGCCGCCAGCGCCGTGGTCACCGTCGGACCGTAGGCGGCGATGGTGAGATCGGTACCCGCGCGAACGACGCGTGCGCTGTGGAGGCTCACCTCGATGGCGTGGGCACTCGTGTCCGCCGGGACGTCGGTGTCGAGCTCGGCCTTGTCCCAGTAGCGGGACTTCGGCTCGAAGAACATGACGGGATCCGGTGAGGCGATGGCCTGCTGGATCATCGCGAACGCGTCGGCGGGGTTCGAAGGGCTCACGATGCGCAGGCCGGCGGTGTGCGCGAAGAGCGCCTCGGGCGACTCGCTGTGGTGCTCGACCGCACCGATCCCGCCCCCGTAGGGCACCCGGATGACCACCGGCATCTGCAGCAGCCCGTGCGAGCGGAACGTCATCTTGGCGAGCTGTGTGGTGATCTGGTCGAACGCGGGGAAGATGAAGCCGTCGAACTGGATCTCGCACACGGGTCGGTACCCCCGCATGGCGAGGCCGATCGCGGTCCCGAGGATGCCGGACTCCGCGAGCGGGGTGTCGACCACGCGATCGGGCCCGAAGTCCTTGAGGAGCCCGTCGGTCACGCGGAACACCCCGCCGAGAGCGCCGATGTCCTCGCCCATCAGGAGCACCTTCGGATCGGCCTCCATGGCGCGGCGCAGGCCCATGGTGATGGCCTTGGCCATCGGGACCTTGGGTGTCTTGGCCGGGGCCTCGGTCATGAGGCACCTCCTTCGGGGAGGAAGGACTCCTCGTACTCCTCGAACCAGGCGCGCTCCTCCGCCACGAGGGGGTGCGGAACGCTGTAGATGTGCTCGAACATCTCCGTGGCGGGCGGTTCGCCGAGCCCGCGACAGTAGGTCCGGGTCGCCTCCGCGAGCTCGTCGGCCTCGGCCTGCAGCGCCTCGAAGAACGCGTCGTCGACCAGCCCCTCGTTCACGAGGTGCGTGCGCAGCCGGTCGATCGGGTCGCGCGCTCGCCAGTAGTCCTCCTCGGCCGCCGTGCGGTAGCGGGTCGGGTCGTCGGAGGTGGTGTGCGCGCCCATCCGGTAGGTGAAGGCCTCGATGAAGCTCGGGCCGGCGCCGGAGCGGGCCCGCTCGAGCGCCTCCAGCATCACGGCGTGCACCGCGAGCACGTCGTTGCCGTCCACCCGGACCGACGGCACCCCGAAACCCGGCGCACGGTTGGCGATGGGCACGATCGACTGACGCGCCGTCGGCACGGAGATCGCCCACTGGTTGTTCTGGCAGAAGAACACCACGGGGGCGTTGTTCACCGCGGAGAACGTCAGCGCCTCGCTGACGTCGCCCTGCGACGTCGCGCCGTCACCGAAGTAGGCGACGACGGCGGTGTCGCGCGCCGGGTCGCCCGTGCCGACGTTGCCGTCGCGCTGAACTCCCATGGCGTACCCGGTCGCGTGCAGCGAGTGCGAACCGATGACCAGCGTGTACAGGTGGAAGTTGTGCTCTGCCGGGTCCCAGCCACCGTGCTTGTAGCCGCGGAAGAGGTGCAGGATCTTGCGCAGGTCCAGGCCTCGCGTCAGGGCGACGCCGTGCTCCCGGTAGGCGGGGAACACGAAGTCGTGCGGCGCGAGGGCTCGGCCGGAGCCGATCTGCGCCGCCTCCTGCCCGAGGCACTGGGCCCAGAGCGCGAGCTCTCCCTGCCGCTGCAGGGAGGTCGCCTCGGCGTCGAAGCTCCGGACCAGCACCATGTCCCGGTAGAAGCCGCGGAGGTCGTCCGCGGTGAGGCCGGCGACGAGGGGCGAGTACGTGGGGTTCTCCACGCGCACCCCCTCCGGGGTGATCAGCTGGACGAGCTCCGCGTCCGGCGCGGCCGTGTGGGCGTCCACTCTGGCTCCTTCCGGGAGATTGCGTCGTCGAAACCTACGATACCGTAACCTACGGATACGTAACCTACTTCTCCGTAGGTTACGTATCGTCGCGACGTCAGGGCAACCGCAGGACCGCCGAGGCCATCATGGCGTGCATCACACCTTCTCAGGCCCAGTCGCGCATCGTGGTCAGGAACGCGTCGTTCTCCTCCGAGTTCCCGATGCTCACCCGAACGCCTTCACCGGCGAACGGGCGGACCAGCACGCCGGCCTCCCGGGCCGCCAGAGCGAGCGCCGCGGACCGCTCGCCGAGGGGGAGCCAGACGAAGTTGCCCTGGGCGTCCGGGACCTGCACGCCCAGGTCGGCGAGCGCGGCCACGACCCGCTGCCGTTCGGCGACGAGCGCGGCCACCCGGGCCAAGAGGTCCTCCTCCACCCCGAGCGCCGCCAGCGCGGCCTCCTGGGCGACACTGTTGACACCGAACGGGGTCGAGACGGCGCGGATGCCGGACGCGAGGCGCGGAGCCGCCAGCGCATACCCGACCCTGAGGCCGGCGAGCCCGTAGGCCTTGGAGAAGGTGCGCAGCACGACGAGGTTGGGCCAGTCCTCGAGCAGGTCGGACCCGTCGACGGCGGCGGCATCCCGGACGAACTCGGCGTAGGCCTCGTCCAGGAGGACGAGGACGTCAGAGCGCACGCCCGCCAGGAAGGCCCGCAGCTCGTCCGTGCCGAGCGCCGGCCCGGTCGGGTTGTTCGGCGAGCAGAGCAGGACGGCGCGCGTGCGGGCGGTCAC
>JAHECE010000278.1 GCA_024641895.1 Actinomycetales bacterium | reverse complement strand
TGTCGTGGGAGCGACGCGGGGACCACCTCCGGGCTCGCGGGCTTGTCTCAGGCGGGCAGGTGCTGGCGAACGAGGTCGAAGCGATCCCCGGAGGCGAGCCACATCGAAGGGTAGGCGCCGCGTCTGGGCCGTGGTTCCGGCGACGTCCTCAGCCCGCAGCCTGGGGGCTCGGCCCGTTGGAATCCGTCTCGCTTTGATGAAGGTCCGCTGAAGACTTGCGCCGGGCGCTGGCCTGGCAAGGGTCAAGGGAGCCCGCTGGCCTCCCTGTGGGCCACGATGGTGCCTATGGCCGGTGCCGAGTTCACGGGTGTGGTCGGGCGCGCCCTGGTGGTCGAGGACGAGCGTCCGCTCGCGGCGCTGGTCGCGAGCTATCTCGAGCGGGACGGCTTCGAGGTGGCCCAGGCGTACGACGGCGCAGCGGCGATCGAGGTCGCGCGTTCGCTGGACCCCGACGTCGTCGTGCTGGATCTCGGGCTGCCGGGCGTCGACGGCGTGGAGGTGTGCCGCCGGCTGCGGACCTTCTCCGACTGCTACATCGTGATGCTCACGGCCCGCACCGATGAGATCGACCGGCTCATCGGCCTGTCCGTCGGCGCCGATGACTACGTGAGCAAGCCGTTCAGTCCCCGCGAGCTGCTCGCGCGGGTCCACGCGATGCTGCGCCGCCCCCGCGCTTCGGGAACGCGGCCCGGCCCGGTCGAGGAGCCTGTTCGCGCGTTCGGGCCGCTGCGCATCGACCCGGCGGGGCGGGAGGCGTTCCTGGGCGGGGTGCTCGTGGCGTTGACGCGCACCGAGTTCGACGTGCTCGAGGCGCTATCGGCTCGCCCCCGGTTCGCGTTCAGCCGCCGGCAGCTCATCGAAGCCGTGTGGGGTGCGTCGTGGGTCGGGGACGAGCACCTTGTCGACGTGCACGTGGGTCACCTGCGTCGCAAGCTCGGCGACGACCCTGGCGCGCCCCGGTTCATCCGGACGGTCCGCGGGGTCGGGTACCGGATGGGTCCGGGCACGGACAAGTCAGCCGCGGGGGACGCGTGAGCGCGGCCGGGCCTCGGCCGCCGGGGCGCCGTCGCCAGGCTGGGCTGGCCACACGGATGCTCGCCGCGCACGTCCTGGTCTTGCTCACCGGTGCGGTCACGGCATGGGTCGTCGCCGCCTTCGTCGGCCCGCCGTTGTTCCACGAGCACCTGCAGCGCGCCGGCGTCACGGGCGAGGGCAGCGAGGTCACGCACGCCGAGAGGGCGTTCGCCTCAGCCCTCGCGGTCGCCCTCACGGTCGCCCTCACGGCAGCTCTGGCCGCGGCGATCGCGGTGAGTGTGCTCGTGACCAGGCGGATCGGGCGCTCGGTAGGTGCCGTGGCCCTGGCCGCCGCCCAGGTCGCCGGGGGGGCACAGGACGCGCGCGTCCAGCCTCCCGGTCTCGGCAGCGAGTTCGACGATCTCGCCGCGTCGTTCAACGACATGGCCGACCGCATCGCCGCGGTGGAACGCACCCGACGCCGGCTGCTCGCGGACCTCGCGCACGAGCTGCGCACGCCCATCGCGACGCTCGACGGCTACCTCGAGGCCGCCCAGGACGGCGTCCAACTCCTGGATGCCCCCACGGTGGCGATGCTGCGCACCCAGACTCACCGCCTCGCCCGGCTGACCGAGGACGTGGCCGCTGTGTCACAGGCCGAGGAGCACGCCCTTCACCTGGACGACGTCGCGATCGCGCCGCTCGCCCGGGACGTGGTCGAGGGGCACCAGGTGGCGGCCGCGGGTCGTGGCGTCCGGCTGAGCGCCGTCGTCCCGGCGCGGCTGGGCGTGATCCACGCGGATTCGGACCGGTTGGCACAGGTGCTCGGCAACCTCCTGGACAACGCACTGCGGCATACCCCGTCAGGGGGCTCGGTCACAGTCTCCGCGCGCGCGGTGGACGGTGGTGTGAGCATCGACGTGGCCGACACCGGTGAGGGCATCAGCCCCGAGCACCTGCCGCACATCTTCGAACGGTTCTACCGGGCCGATCCCGCCCGCGGCGGCCAGGACGGCGGCTCCGGCATCGGGCTCGCGATCGCCAAGGCCCTTGTTGAGGCCCACGGCGGCACGATCACGGCCCTAAGCCCTGGACCGGGGGCCGGTTCAACGTTCACGGTCCGGATCCCAGACCGCCGGTAGTCCCGACGAAGCATTGGCAGGCGGTCCTGGGGGGGAGCCTCAGGGGCGGCCGCAGCCTCCCCTTCGCGCGGCGCGTTCGGGCGGCCTTGCTCCCACCATCCTCAGATCTCGAGGTTGTCGAAACGAGTTCTGTGCAAGGACAGCTGCGAACTTGCCGGCGATGTGGGGGAGTCGTTGCCGTGACCGCATGATCCCTCGAGCGTCATCGTGCCCGGCTGCGAGTTGCGACGGATCCCCCGAATCGGCGGCGCCCGTCCCCGGATTCGGCGTGTCTACGACCCCGGGGTCGAGCCTGGGGTCGTGCTCACCGATCGTTGCTCAGCATGTGCACGATCTCGTCGTGAAGCCTGCGGTCAGTGGGCTCGAGCCCGTCGAGCAACTCGTGGAGTGTTACGGCCGACTGACGGAGCTCCCGGTTCTTCGCGCGGGTGAGGAACAGGTGGGAGTAGTCCACGACATCTGGGTCTACTGTGCGCTGCCACTCTGGGTCGCGCTCGTTGGCGAACCAGGCGGAAGGGCCGAACTTCAGTTGCAGCGGCGGTTCCCCGAAGTCCACGCCGTCGTGCTCGGGGATGTCGAAGTTGATCGTCCACTGGTAGATGCCGGAGAACCGTGCGCTCACCAGGCCCACGAACCCGTCGCCCAGAGTGGCGTTGAGCTGGCGCTTCAGAGGGCCAGCGCTGAAGGTCTTCAGTTGCCCCTTGGCTCGGTGCAGCAGTTCACGGCCTTCGCCGAATCGCTGCCGTGCTTGCGCTGCGAGGTCGCTGGCGAACCGTTCCGCCGCCGCGTCCTGCCGCTGCTCCTGATATCGCCGGGCCTCGCCGGAGTCGCACATGGCGACGACGAAGCCGAGGACATCGCTGTCTTCCATGCGACCCCTGCCCGTGACGAACTTGCGGTGCGTCTGATCGATGAACGAGTGCGCTTCGGGATGCCTGCGTTGGTAGGGGTGGTCATCCGCCAGGGCGGCGTGTAGGTGCT
>JAHECE010000277.1 GCA_024641895.1 Actinomycetales bacterium | reverse complement strand
CAAAGGTCCCGTGTTTCCGGGCCGTGGTGGCGGCTCTGGCGCAGCGCGGTCACGCCGCGAGCGGGCGTATGTGCACCTGCGAGCGATGGTCCTCAATGGCGACTTCCCGTTCGGCCATCGACTCGGCGAGGAGGCGGTGGCGGAGGCGCTCGGCGTGTCCCGGACGCCGGTCCGCGAGGCACTCCTGAGACTGCATGCGGACCGTCTGCTGCACCGGTATGACGACGGTGGGTTCTACGTCGCCGAGCCGGACCTGCTCGACATCCGTGACCTCTACGAGCTGCGTCTCTCGCTCGAGCTGCACGGCATCACGCGCGCGAATTTCGGCGCCGGGCCCCACGATCCCGAGGCGCTTCGCCGTATTCGCGAAGACTGGGTCGAGATCCAGCGGCGTCCTCCGGAGCCGGACGGCTCGTTCATCGAGCTCGATGAGGCCTTTCACGTCGCGCTGTGCCGGGCATCCGGCAATGTCGCGATCGTCGAGACCCTGGAGGGCGTCAACGCGCGGATCAGGCACATCCGCATGTACGACTTTCTCAGCGCCGAGCGCATCGAGATCAGCATCGTGGAGCACCTCGCCATCACGGACGCCGTGATCGGCGGGGAGTTGGATCGCGCGGCGAGGCTGATGCGCGACCACATCGGAGCCTCGCTGGAGGTAGTCGAAGACAAGGCCGCCACGGCCATCGCCCGCATGATACGCGGCCGTAGCCGCCGAAGGGATTGACATGGACGCCACCACGCAGGCGCCGACGGCGCCGGGACGGCAGGAGCCCCTCCTCAAGATCGGCGGCTTCACCAAGCGCTTCGCCGAAGTGGTGGCGAATGACGATGTCGGGTTCGACGTCATGCCCGGTGAGGTGCATGCCCTTGTGGGCGAGAACGGCGCCGGGAAGTCGACGCTGCTCAAGATGATCTACGGCGTGTACAAGCCTGACGCGGGCTGGATGCTGGTCTCCGGTCAAGAGGCGACTCCCGGAAGCCCTGCCGAGGCGCGTGCGCTAGGGATCGGCATGGTGTTCCAGGACCTGCGGTTGGTGCCGGCTCTCACGGTGGCGGAGAACATCGCCCTCGCGCTGCCGACCGGCCCGCGCCTGAAGATCGGCGCACTCGCGTTGCGTGTCGCGGAGGCCAGCGAGAGGTTCGCGCTCGGCGTTGATCCGACCGCGCTCGTTCAGCATCTGTCGATCGGCGAGCGCCAGCGCGTCGAGATCCTCAAGGTGCTGATGACCGGCGCCAAGCTGGTGATCCTGGACGAGCCGACCAGCGTTCTCGCGCCCCAGGAGGTCGAGGCGCTGTTGGGCGTCGTGCGCCACTTGCGCGACCAAGGTCTCGGGATCGTCATCGTGACTCACAAACTTCGCGAGGTGCGTGCGATCGCCGACCGTGTGACGGTCCTGCGCGGGGGCAGGACGGTTCTCGTCGGCGCCGATCCTGCGGCGCACTCCGACGATGCGCTCATCGAAGCCATGGTGGGCAGGTCCGTGCCGCCCTTGGTGGCGTTGCGAGACGCTGTCGACACTGCGGTGCCCGCCGCGCTCCACCTCGCCGGGGTGAGCGCACAAAGCGACCGGGGCCACCAGGCGCTGCACGACGTCAACCTCCGTGTGTACCCAGGGGAGGTCGTGGGCGTCGCAGGCGTCGCGGGCAGCGGGCAGCGCGAGCTGTGCGAGGTTGCGACCGGCTTGCGCGGCGTCTCGAGCGGCACCGTCACGCTCGCGGGCACACCGGTGCGCAGCCCGAAGGCGGCCGCGAGCGCGGGAGCGGTGTGTGTTCCCGAGGACCCCGTGGCCGACTCGGTGGTGTCACGATTCAGCGTGCTCGATCACATGCCCCTCGACGGTCGCACGATGCCGCCCAGCGGACTAGGAATCGCCTGGGCCGCGATCCGCCGACGGACGGACGAAGCCGACTCTCGATTGGGGCTGCGCATGGCGCCACGACATCGCAAACTGAGCGACCTCTCCGGCGGCAACATCCAAAGGGTGATCCTCACGCGCGAACTCGCGATCGACTCGTCGCTCGTCGTCGCCGCCTATCCGACACGAGGCCTCGACGCGGCCAACGTGCGGCGCACCCAGGAGGTACTGCTCGAGGCCCGGGCCCGCGGCGCGGGAGTGCTGATGGTGTCCGAGGACCTCGACGAATTGATGTCGATGGCCGACCGCATCGTCGTGATGCACGATGGCCACATCTCGGGCGAGCTTCCGGCGGCGGGATTCGACCGTCAGCGCTTGGGACAGATGATGGTGGAGCGCGTCGCATGAGCGCGCCCGTGATCGTGAAGCCGCCCGAGGGCTCACCGTCGAACCAGGCCGTCGCGACGCGTCAGGCGCAGATGCTGCGCGTCGCCGCGGGCGTGCTCCGGTGGGTGCTCGCCATCCTGGGCGCCATGGTGATCTTCAGCATCCTCATCTCCTTTCAGGGCGCCAACCCGCTCGAGGTCTTCGTCGACATGTGGGTGTCGACCTTCCAGCGTCCCCGCTCGCTCACGGAGATCCTCATCCGCATGGCCCCCATCGCGCTCGCGGCGCTTGCCGTGGTGCTCCCGGCGCGGGCGGGCATGATGAACGTGGGCGGCGAAGGGCAGGTGATCGTCGGCGCGGTCGGGGCGGCGGGCGTGGGCCTGGCGTTCGACCAGACCCTGCCCGGCGGGCTCGTCATGGTGATGATGGCCGCCGGCGCGGTTGTCGCGGGGGCGGCGTGGGCGGGAATCGCCGCGCTGTTGCGGCTCGTGTTCAACGTCAACGAGGCGGTCACCACGCTGCTGCTCAACTTTGTCGCGCTCGATCTGCTGCTCTTCCTGATCTACCAACCTTGGCGTGAGTCGCCTACGGCGCAGCCGTCCTCACGCGAGGTCGCGATCGGCGTGCAATTGCCCACGCTGGGAACCACCGGCATCACCTTCGGCATCGTCGTGGCGCTCGTCGCGACGCTCGCGCTCGGGTGGGCACTGGCTCGCACTCGCTGGGGCTTCAAGCTGGGAGTCGTCGGCGGCAACGCCGAGGCGGCGCGCCGCGCGGCACTTCCCGTCACGGCGCTCCTGCTCTCCGCGCTCCTCGTCGGAGGTGCGCTTGCGGGGCTCGCCGGGTGGATCGAACTGTCCGCCGTCGAGCTCAAGCTCAGACCGGGATTCG
>JAHECE010000276.1:1273-3149 GCA_024641895.1 Actinomycetales bacterium | reverse complement strand
GTTGTGCCACACCTTCCGCCGCGCCTCGCGCAGGAAGCGCTGGACACCCCACCGGTTCAGCGGTCTGAGTGCGCGGTCGAGGAAGGTGCGGGACGAGCGCGCGGACAGCCGCCGATCCTCAGCCGCCACGCGTGACGCGAGAACGAGGTCGATCCGTCCGTGGTCGCGACGGCGTCGGTCCAGCAGCACCGGATCGTCGGCGAACTCCTCGTCGGAGATCACGGCCAGCAATGCCTGTGGGAGGTCGTAGTTGACGTGCGCATTGATGCCCAGGAGGACGTGTAGCCGTCGAGGGCATTGCGAAGGGTCCAGAACGTCTCAAGCTGCCGGTGGGTGCTGGCCAGGTCGACGTCATCCGCATTGGCCAGGCGAGTCATGATCCCGACCACCCGCAATCCCTTGAGGCTGCAGACACCCTTGATGGTCTCGATCTCTCCCGTTCGGAAGCCGCTCCGCCCCATGCCGGTGTCGATCTTGATATGGACGGGCACGGGGTTGCCGCGACGTCGTCCCAGATCGTTCACATAGTCCGCGACGTGCTGTGAACCGACCTGCTCCTCGAGATGGAGGGACCTCGCCGACTCCTCGTACTCGTCCGGCAATGCGCTACGTAGCCTGAGCACAGGGATGTCGCTGTCCAGCCGACGCACGACTTCGGCTTCGGGGTTGGTGCACACGCCGATGTAGTCGGCGCCGGCCTGCACGGCAACTGGTGCCAAGGCCTCGAAGCCGTGCCCGTAGGCATCGGCTTTCATGACCACACAGAGCTTCGCAGGCTGCACTCGCTGCCGCAGATGGCGGACATTCGCTGCGAACGTGGCGGGCGAGATATTGACGGTCACATGGCTTTGCATTCTTGAGCTATCGATCCGTTCGCTTCGCATCGTGAAAGAGAAGGGATGACCTCCCGACCCGCTTCAGGCCAAAGATCGATCAGGTCAGCGACAAGCCGTACCCTGCCAAACGCTGCAATCCCGCCGATTCTACCATGGCCGATATCGGTCGATCATTGCACCGACAGGCCGGCCCGATTGCGGAAACCCGTCCGGCACCATCGGTCTGCGTCTCCTGCCGGCCGCAGGCGAGAACACACCGACTTCACGCTCTCGTTCGGTTCGACCACGCCGCGCCAGGGGCCCTGCCGCAGCGAGGGCCACGTGCACGCCGTCGAGCGGGCCGGTCGGGTCCGGCCGTGCTGATCCAGCGGCGGGCACACCCTCAGAGGGACGCTCGACCCTCGCCATCCGCGACCGGCGGTGCCACGCTGGAGGTGCGCCGGGCGTCGACCGCCGTCGGACGGGAGGTCGTGGCACCGGCCCCGACCGCAGGGAGGCCCTGATGACGTACCAGCCGAACTCCGTCCCACCCGAAGACGAGGCCCGGCGACTTGCCCGCAAGCGCGTCGAGGCCAGGCGTGCCCTCGGCGCCCACGCAGTCACCTACGTCGTCGTCAACGCCTTCCTGATCTTCAACTGGGCAATGGGCGACCGCGGCAACTTCTGGCCCGGCTGGGTCCTGGCCGGCTGGGGCATCGGGCTCGTCCTCAACGCCTGGGAGGTCCTGTTCCGACGCCCGGTCACCGAGGCCGACATCGAGAACGAGATACGCCGGGGACAACCCCGAGGCTGACGAGACCGGCGCGGTGTCGCGCAGGGCCCGGCCGCCCCCGGGCCGGCGGGCCCCGTCACGACGCAGTCACCCGTCCCGCGGGCGCGACGCGCCTCAGGTGAGCCAGCCGCACCGGTCGAGCGTCGCGAGGTCGTAGAAGACGCGTTCGCTGGTGACGGCAGGGGGGGTCGCCCTCGAGCATGACCGCCAACCGGACGGTGCAGCCGGACCTGTCGGCAAGGTCGAACACCGCTCCGCTCACGGTGGG
>JAHECE010000276.1:0-1263 GCA_024641895.1 Actinomycetales bacterium | reverse complement strand
CCCCATTGCCGAACGCGGAACCCTCAACGAGATCGATGGTTCCCTGGGGTGCGCCCGTTCCGTCCGCTTCGGCGATCTCGGTCCGGCCCCTGACCTCGATCCCGAACAGCGGGTCACGGCGAACGGCCTCCTCGACGTACAGACCCGCCTTGGCGACAGGATCACCGGAGGACCAGGCGACGTGGTACGCCTCGATCCCCGGCGCCGGCGACGTCAGGCCGGCCGGCTCGAGCAGTTCGGGCCCGTACATCTCGGTGATCGAGGTGATCGCACCATCATCGAGGGCGTACACGAGCCCGTCGGCGAGCGGCGCCTCCGGAGTAGCACCACCGAAGCCGAACGCGAAGGCAAACTCGAGCACCTCCTGCCCGTCGGCGAAGAAGAACTGCTCCACGCTCCCGGTGCTGCCCACGAACGGGCTCATCAGCTCAAGGAACCCGCCCTTCGGCAGGTCGCTGAACCCCGCCGGCTCGGTGTAGCCGAACTCCTCGTCGCTCAGGTACCCGGCGATCGCCTCGAGGTCCTCGGCATCCCACGCCGCCGTATAGCCGCGCACGACGGCCACGTCCGCGCGCGCCCGCTCCACCGCGCTAAGCCCGCCGCCGCACCCGGCAAGCACCTCAACCAGCACTACTGCCACACCCACGCGCATTGCCCAGGAGATCCCCATCGCCACCACCTCCGCCGTCGCCGTGCTGCACCGGCCCGGCCGCTTGGACATCCACCCGTCGAGGCGGACGGGCGGGTCAGAGAGGCCGCTCTCGGGACGTCCGCGCCCTCGCAATCGTCAGTGAGCGTCGTCGGTCCAGAGTCCGCTCTCAACGATGCGCCGAACAGCGCCCCCGGATTCGGGGACGATCGTCCCGCTTCTCCCTGGATCTTCCCTCCCGGCCAGTTCGACGTCCCGGCCTAGCGCCGCGCGGCCCGAACCCACTCCCTTGGCCGTCGGGCCCGGCACAGCCACTGAGAGATGCGCCGGGGTCACGGCCCCGACGGCCGGTGATATCCGGACGCTCGAACGAGACAGCCCGCGCCGTGTCCCGGGTTCGCAGAGAGAGCGTCGCAGCACCGACGACGTGACCCGCACGGCTCAGGGCTCGGAGCCGTCCGGCTGAGCCAGCCGCTCGATCATCTCGGCGAGTCCCTGACGCGTGACCCGCTCGGCGTCGCGCACCCGCTCGTGCATGGCGCGTGCCATGTCGAGCCGCTCGACGGCCCGCCGCTCGGCCGCGACGCACGCCTCGACTCCGTCCTCACGCTCAC
>JAHECE010000275.1 GCA_024641895.1 Actinomycetales bacterium | reverse complement strand
TTCACCCGGTCTCCGCGGGGCTGATCGTCTCGACCAGCCACGGCGAGGCCTGGTCGGCTCGGGAGAGCAGGACGACGTGCGCCCCGGCGTCGGTGTCGATCTGTACGCGGGCCAGGAACGGGCTGGTCTCCTCGAGCAGCCGCGGCGCACCGGTCAGGGCGCTGACCGGGATGTTGCCCGGGTCGGTGGCCACGTACCCGGCGGCCGCGGCCGGCGACAGGAACGGGGCCAGGCCTTCCCACCAGGTCGCGTAGTCCAGGTCCGGGCGCGCGAACGCGCTCAGCGCCGCCTGCGCGACCTCCAGCGCGTCCTGGCGGGAGGCCTCGTCCCACGTCGGCATGGGGACCGCCGTGGGCTGGTCTTCCTCGTCGCTGCCGTGGTCTCCCGCCGTGACCGGCGGGAGGGTGAACGTGCCGGTCGGCGCCGGCGCCGGCTCACTCGTGGGTGCCGGTGGGGTCGCCCCGGTCGCGCAACCGGCCAGGACGAGCACGGCGACCAGCAGGCCGCCTGATAGTCCTCGCCTGCGCATCGGGGTCAGCCCTCGGCGGCCGGGTCCTGGCCGCCCGCGAGGGGTGGCGGGGCTCCGTTGTCGGGGGCTTCGTTGCGGTGCGAGCGCAGGTAGTCCTTGATCTCGTCGCGAAGGATCACCCACGTGGACTCGACCTTGTACGCGGGCAGGACCCCACGCTGCAGGTACCGGTAGACGGTCGGACGGGTAATGCCGAGCACCTCGGCGAGCTCGTCGACGCTCAGGTGCGACGGCAGGCCCTCGAAGAGGTCGTCGAGACGACTCACGTCAGAGAACCAGGAGAGAGACACGAAGGCACTCTAGTGCAATCCTGAGTAATCCTGAGTAATGTGGGGACCACTGACGCTCTCCTGATCAATTTGGCCGCTTCTGAGGCGTGCGTCATGATCCCAGGGCTCAAGAGGGGGGAAACCACCATGCGTGAGGACCCGTGTGTCGTGTCGGACGGCCCGGTCGTGACCGCCGCGGCGCCAACCTCCCTTCCCCGGCCGATGACACCTCAGCCCGGCGTCCCCTCACCCGAGGCCGTCGACCTGCTGGGTCGCCGCGAAGCGGCGCCGCCGGCGACCCTGTGGTGGGTCGGCGTGCACGGCGGTGCGGGGGAGTCGACGCTCGCCGCCCTGGTGGACGACTCACGGGCCGCGGAGCACCGCTGGCCCGTCCCCGGCGACGCCGACCAGGACACCGCGCGGGTCGTGCTGGTGGCACGCTCGAACGCCCACGGCCTGCACCGCGCGCAGCTCGCCTGCACACAGTGGGCCTCCGGGTCGGTGCCCGGTGTCGAGCTGCTGGGCCTGGTCATCGTCGCCGACGCGCCCGGCCGGTTGCCCCGTCCGCTGCGCGACCTCGCGCATCACGTCGCCGGTGGCGCCCCTGCCGTGTGGCACCTGCCGTGGGTCGAGTCCTGGCGCCTGGGTGCACCCGTGAGCGCCGAGACCTCTCCCGTTCCGGTTCGACGACTCCTGCTCGACCTGGATGCACTCCTGCCACCCGGCTCCGCCGAGCCATCCGACGAAAGGCCACTCCGTTGACCCTGACGACCCTCTACCTCGCCGCGGGCCAGGTCGCCGCCGCGGTTCCCGACCTCGGCACCGGCGAAGCCCCGCCCGGCTCCGAGGGCTTCCTGCTCATCCTGCGCTGGGTCGCCTTCATCGCCACCGGCCTCTGCGTCCTCGGCGTGATCATCGCCGGGGCTGCGATGGCCATCAGCAACCGCCGCGGCGAAGGCGGCGAGCACGCCAGCCGTCTGGGCTGGGTCCTGGGCGGCTGCATCGTCATCGGCGCGTCCTCGGGCCTCGTCGGAGCTCTGATCTGACCCATGGCCAGCACCGGAACCGACGAGACAAGCCCCTGGACCCGGCCGCGATTCCTCGTCGCGGCCGCCCTGGTGCTGCTGCTCGTCATCGCCGGGATCGTGCTGGCCGTCCTGCCCTCCAACAGCAACGGGCCCACACCCACGCCATCACCCTCGAGCACCCCGACGCCCTCGCAGTCAGCGACCCCCGCCGCGGCGGGGGAGAGCAAGTGCGGCCTACCGGCCGGCAGTCAGACGACCCCCGCAGCCCCACCGGCCGGTGCCACGTGGGAACTGTTCGGCACCTTCGCCGCACCCTCGATCGAGGACGTCGGCCCCGGCGTCGTCGACCCGGACGGTGTGCGCTCCTGCTTCGCGCACTCCCCGACGGGCGCGCTGCTCGCCGCGATCAACTTTTGGGCCATGACAGGCCTCGACCTCACACTCGGGGTCGACCCGCGCCTGACCGCTGACACGCCCGAGCGCGCCGCCCTTGCTGAGCAGTACGCGGCGGAGCCACCTACCCCCTCGACCGGCGTCACCTACCAGGTGGCGGGCTTCCAGTTCCGTGGCGTCACGGACGACTCACTCGTCGTCGACGTCGCCATCCGCACGGCCACCGGCGCAGTCGGCGTAGTTCCGACGCCGCTGCGCTGGGAGGACGGCGACTGGAAGCTCGTCGTCCCCGCCTCCGGTGACACCGGCACCAAGCAGCTGCCCAACCTCGCAGGCTTCGTCCTCTGGGCCGGGGTCTGATGGCCTGCGCGCTTGGGGACCTCACCTGCGCCGCGGAGTCCTGGCTCTCTACAGCCATCGGCGGCGCGATCGAGGACCTGGCGCATGCGGTTGCTGAGTCGCTGGCGCAGATGGTCACGTCGTTGGGCACGTTGTGGGTCAACGTCGGCACCCCGAACCTGACGACCGGCGCAGACGGCCTCCCGAGTGACCCGGTGGCCTTCCTCCAGGACAGCCTCTGGTTCTACACCGCGGGGATGGCCGTCCTGGCGGTCATCATCGGCGGGGCCAAGATGGCCTGGGAACGCCGCGGCGAACCCGCCCTGGACATGCTGCGGGCCCTGTTCACCCTGGCCGTGGTCTCCGGCGCCGGCCTGGCGGCGATCGCCTTGGCGGTCGCCGCGGCGGACGGCTTCTCGACGTGGATCCTGGCCCGCTCCACGGTGGGCACGGACTTCGCGACGAACATCGCCACCCTGGTCTGGCTCGGCCAGGCCGCCGCCGCCCCGTCGCTGGCCCCGATCCTGGTGATCGTGTTCGGCGTCATCGGGATCTGCATCTCCGCAGCCCAGGTGGTCTTGATGGTGGTCCGCGGC
>JAHECE010000064.1:439-11844 GCA_024641895.1 Actinomycetales bacterium | reverse complement strand
CAGGGCCGAGGCCGTCGCGCCGTCGACGGTGAAGGAGACCGTCGAGGGCAGGGCCAGCCGGGCCTCGGAGCGGGACGCGACCTCGCCGGTGCCGGTCGTCCAGGCGAGGCTCGCGGCGACGTCGGACGGGGACGCGGACGGGCTGGGCGCCGTGTCGGAGAGCGGGTTGCCCTGGGCGACGGCGTAGGCGCCCGTTCCTGCGACGAGCGCGAAGAGCAGGGCGCCCCGCGCCGCTCCGCGCAGGGCGCGTGAGCGGGGGCCGGCCTCGGCCGCGGCGTCGTCGCCGGCGTCCGGGCGACCGAAGGAGGAGCTCAGGGGGGAACGCACGAAGTGCCTGCCTCTGTTGCGGGGGTCCCTCTGGGGGAAGTGACTGGTGAGACCGTAACCGATTCGTGATATGCCCGAATACCCCTGGAAGTGAGGTGTTACCGACATCACAAAGCGCGCTCAAGGCTCGTCGCAGCCGCGGTCGAAGCGATCGGCACAGACCCGCGTTAGGGCTTTATCTGCAGGTCAAGGCCCTGATTCCCCGGGCAGACGACGGCAGCTCAGAGGTCGTAGAGGCCCGTCGCCGTCCGGTTCAGCCCCTCGCAGGCGAGCGCGGGCGGCAGGTCCAGCACCGTCGAGATCATGCGGACTGTGTGCGGGATCAGGTACGGAGCATTGGGCCTGCCCCGATAGGGGTGGGGCGTGAGGTACGGGGCGTCCGTCTCTACCAGCATCTGGCTCAGCGGGGTCGCCCGGACCGCCGCCCGCAGCTCCTCGTTGGCACGAAAGGTCAAGGGTCCGGCGAACGAGAGGAACCAGCCCTCGGCCACGCAGCGCCGGGCCAGGGCCGCGTCGCCGGAGAAGCAGTGGAAGACCGTGCGTTCCGGGGCACCGTCGCGCTCCAGCACGTCCAGGACGTCGCCGTGCGCGTCCCTGTCGTGGATCTGCAGGACGAGGTCGAGCTCCTTCGCCAGGGCGATGTGGGCGCGGAACGACTCGCGCTGGACGGCACGGCCGCGCTCACCGGCCCTGAAGTGGTCGAGCCCCGTCTCTCCGATGACCCGGATGCGGGGCTCGGCCGCCGCCAGGTGCGCGATGTGGGCGATGGCGTCGTCGAGCGACGTGGCGTGCCTGGGCCTCGGGGCGGGCTCGAGACCGTCCGGGGCCACCTCGCGCACCCCGGCGTGCAGCACCGCCTCGTTGGGGTGGATCGCGACTCCCCCGACCAGCGCCGCGTGCTCCCGCACGGCGGCGGCGGTCCAGTCGGCGGAGTCGAGGTCGCAGCCGATCTGCACCATGGTCGGCACACCGACGGCGGCGGCAAGGGCCAGGTGGTCGGCGAGCGACCGCGGCGGGAAGTGCGAGGTCCCTCCTCGCGGGGCGACGTCCGCGCCGCGTCCCGTCGCGCCGTCGTCTGTGGCCTCGACGTCGAGCACGGCCTCGAGGTGGGTGTGGTTGTCGACGACCGGAAGGGGCAGCGGCTCCGGCGGCGGGGGCCACCCCCGCTCGCGTCCAGGCCTACCCACCGGTGCCGACCGACTCAGCCACGCGCCGCCCTACCCGCCAAGGCGACCCCCACGTCTCACGCCCTCGCGCGGAGCCGGTCGAGCTCCTCCTCGACGATCGCATCGTCCAGCTTGGTGAACACCGGCGCCGGCTTGGCGACCGGGGCGCCGGGGGTCAGGGGGGCCCGGCGCCACGCCGGCAGGGTGTGGCCCAACCGGTAGTCGCCCGTGATGACCGGATAGGTGCGGGAGTCGTCGTCGAGGTCGGTGACCTCCTCGATCACGGGCAGCGGCGAGACGGTCCCCGTGCCGCCGAAGGTCTCGTGCACGGCCTGCGCCGCGTGCGGCAGGAACGGCGAGAGCAGGGTGCGGCAGTCCGAGACTGCCTGGGCGGCCGTGTTCAGGACGGTGCCCAGGCGCTCGCGCTCCGGCGACCCCTCGGGACCCTTGAGCTTCCAGGGCTCCGTGTCCGAGATGTACTTGTTCGCCTCGCCGACCACGCGCATGGCCTCGGCGATCGCGGCCTTCTGCCGGTGCGAGGCGACGAGTTCGCCGACGGTGGTGAACGCGGCGGCGCACTGGTCCAGCAGCGCGGTGTCGACCGGCTCGAGACGACCCGGCGCCGGGATCTCGCCGAAGCTCTTGTGGACCATGCTCGCGGTGCGGTTGACGAGGTTGCCCCAGCCGGCGACGAGCTCGTCGTTCGTGCGGCGCTTGAACTCGGCCCAGGTGAAGTCCGAGTCGGAGTTCTCCGGGCCCGCGGTCGCGATGAAGTAGCGCAGCGCGTCCGGCTGGTAGCGGGCCAGCATGTCCCGCACGTAGATCACCACGCCGCGGGAGGAGGAGAACTGCTTGCCCTCCATGGTGAGGAACTCGCTCGAGACCACCTCGGTCGGCAGGTTCAGCGTCCCGTACGGGCCGGGCTCACCACCGCGGGAGCCACGCCCGTCGTAGGCCAGCAGCTCGGCCGGCCAGATCTGGGAGTGGAAGGTGATGTTGTCCTTGCCCATGAAGTAGTACGTCCGAGCGGACTCCTCGTTCCACCACTGGCGCCAGGCGTCGGCCGTGGCGGCGCCGGCGAGCTCCTGGCGGCGCGCCCACTCGATCGACGCGGAGAGATAGCCGATGACCGCGTCGAACCAGACGTAGAGCCGCTTGGCGGGGTTCTTCTCCCAGCCGGGCAACGGGACCGGGATGCCCCAGTCGATGTCCCGCGTCATCGCGCGCGGGCGGATGTCCTCGAGCAGGTTGAGGGAGAACTTCAGGACGTTCGGCCGCCACTCGGTGCGCGTGCGCAGCCAGGCCTCGAGGGCGTCCGCGAGCGCGGGCAGGTCGAGGAAGAAGTGCTCGGTGTTCACGAACTTCGGGATCTCGCCGTTGATCCGGCTGCGCGGGTTCTTGAGCTCGGCCGCGTCGAGCTGGTTCCCGCAGTTGTCGCACTGGTCGCCGCGCGCCCCGTCGTAGCCGCAGATCGGGCAGGTGCCCTCGATGTAGCGGTCGGGCAGCGTCCGGCCCGTCGACGGGGAGATGGCGCCCATGGTCGTCTGCTCGACCATGTAGCCGTTCCTGTGGACGGTGCGGAACATCTCCTGGACGACGGCGTAGTGGTTGCGCGTGGTCGTCCGCGTGAACAGGTCGTAGGAGAGGCCGAGCTGGGTCAGGTCTTCGACGATCACCCGGTTGTACCGGTCGGCGAGCTCCTGGGGGCTGACCCCCTCGTGCTCGGCCTGGACCAGGATCGGCGTCCCGTGCTCGTCCGTTCCCGAGACCATGAGCACGTCATGACCCGCCATCCGCATGTACCGGCTGAACACGTCCGAGGGCACGCCGAAGCCGGCGACGTGGCCGATGTGCCGGGGGCCGTTGGCGTACGGCCACGCGACGGCGGAGAGGATCGAGGTCATGGCCGAGCATCCTAGTGAGGCCCGGGCGGCGCAGCTCAGTCGGCGGCGACGGGGCGGGAGTGTGGCGCCAGGAGGCGTCGCTCGACCAGGTCGGCGGCGCGGGCCGGGCCGCCCGCAGCGACGAAGCCTTCCTGGACGCGGCGGGCGCCCTCGGCCATGGCCGACCTCTGGCGGACCTTGGCGCGCAACCGGTCCGCGGTCAGCCGCCTGGCGGGCAGGCGGGTGCCGGCACCGGAGGCCTCGACGCGGCGGGCCACCTCGAACTGGTCCCGGCCGAACGGCACCGCAACCACAGGGACGCCGTGGGCGAGCGCCTTCTGGGTAGCCCCCATGCCGCCGTGGGTCACCGCACAAGCCGCGCGCTCCAGGAGCGGTCCGTGCGGCACGAACCGCTCGACGCGGGCGTTGGCCGGGACTGCGTAGTCGTCCGGGCTGCCCGACGGCACCGTGGCGACGACGACGACGGGCTCGTCCGCGAGTGCCTCCAGTGCTACCCGCACGAGTGCGCCGTCGTCCTGGAACTCCGAGGACGTGGTGACGAGGACGAGGGGCCGGTCGATCTCGGCGAGCCACGGCGGAGGGTCGGCGGGCGGCTCCCAGGAGCACGGGCCGACGAGCTCGACCGAGGCGGGCCAGTCACGCCGGTGGTACTCCAGCGGCTCCGCGGTCATCGCCAGCACCAGTGGCGCCGTCGCGAAGACCCCGGACGCGGAGGCGACCGGCTGGACGCCGGCGGCGGCCCGCACCGCGTTCGTCGGGGCCAGTGACACCTTGTCGATGCCGCCGAAGACGATCGGCGCGAGGACCCTGTCACGCAGCCGGCCGAGCGGGCCACGGGCGGGTGGCAGGCCGGGGCCGAACGGCGGCGCATCGGTGGACGGGATCGGCAGCGGGTACGGGGCGAACATCGCCCAGGGCTTGCCCGCCGCCTCGGCCGTCGCGAGCGCTCCCCAGGCATTGACGTCGACGACCAGGGCGTCCGGCTCGACCTCCTCGATCGCGCGGCGCAGGTCCGGCGCGTCATAGGCGGCACGCTCGGCGAACACGGCCACCGCCCGTCGGAGGCCCGCCATCGAGCCCTTCTCGCGCCAGTCGGACATCTCGAGCGCCTCGATCGCGGGGTCGATCGGCTCGGCCCGGAAGCCTCGTTGCCGCAGGAGCGGGACCTCCGCGGCCAGGGTCCGCACGAACACGTCGTGGCCGCGGTCACGGAGCTCGGCCAGAACGGCGCTGAGCGGGTAGAGGTGGCCCCGCGCGGGAGTGGTGTAGGCGAGGATGCGGGCCATCAGCGGCTCTCCGATCTGTCGGTGGTCGTCAGGGGTTCGAGCAGCTCGACGACGGCGAGTTCCGCCTGCGGGCGGGACAGCCCGGCATCGAGTCGCAGCAGCTGCCATGTGTAGACGTCGCACACGGCGACGAGCTGGGCCAAGCGGCGGTCGTGGTCCTCGGCGCCGAGCCCCGCGAGCGCTGGGGCGAACACGCGGCCGCACCACGCGCGGTGGTAGGCGCGGCCCTCGTCGGCGATCTGGGCGAGCTCCGGCACCCGTCGCTCCTCGCTCAAGAGGGTCAGCACCTTCGCCCCGACCTCCTCGTAGTGGTCGAAGAGCACGGTGACGGCACCGGGGACGTCTCCCACCGGCGCCTCGTCGCGCTGGTTCTGGATGTCACGGCGCTGGCGATCCGCGGCAGCGGCGAGCAAGCCGTCCTTGGACCCGAAACGGCGCAGGACGGTCTGGACGCTCACCCCGGCTCGTTCGGCGACCAGATCGAGCGGGATCTGCGTGGAGGCGCGCTCCCACAGGAGTGCGATCGCGGCGGCGAGGATGCGCTCTGCGGTTGCGGCCGCCTGCTCTGCGCGGGCGGTCATCCGGTAGGGACGACGCTCCTCGCTTTTCATGTGAGTAACATTAACATCAAATGGCCGAGGCGTCGAGGCCTCGGGTGAGGCCCACGTCCCGACGCCGGGCGACACCTTCGTATCCGCACCACGCCGCCGGAGGAGGTCGCCCGGCGCGCACCAGGGTTCCCTCGAGAGGTGGGGCGGTGCCGAAGGTGTCACTCGGCCCTGGCACGACGAGGCTCCGGGAAGCCTCGCCCAGCGAGCCGGCAGGTGACTCCACCGAACCGGCCCCCCGCGCGGGCCGGCCCGTCCCGGGTCAACCTCGGCAGGTCAGAGCCGAAGCTGAGGCAGACCTCGACGCATGTTGCGCACGGCCTGGCCGATGCGCTGCTCGTTCTCGATGAGGGCGAAGCGGACGAAGCCGTCCCCGCCGGGCCCGAAGCCGACGCCGGGTGAGACCGCGACGTCGCACTCGTTCACCAAGAGCTTGGCGAAGTCGATGGAACCCAGCTCGCGATAGTTCTCGGGGATCCGCGCCCACACGAACATCGTCCCGCGGGGCCGCGGGACGGGCCAGCCGATGCGGTAGAGCCCGTCGCACAGCGCGTTGCGGCGGGACTCGTAGATCGCGTTCACCTCGAGCGGGAAGTCCTGCGCCTCGTTCAAGGTAACGGTCGCCGCGATCTGGATCGGCTGGAACGTGCCGTAGTCGAGGTAGCTCTTGAGCTTCGCCAGAGCCTGGACCACGTCTGGTCGCCCGAGCAGGAACGCCACGCGCCAGCCGGCCATCGAGAAGGATTTCGTCATGGAGTACAGCTCCACCGCGACGTCCTTGGCACCGCGCGCCTGGAGGATCGAGGGCGGACGCCACCCGTCGAACGCCGTCTCGGCGTAGGCGAAGTCGTGGACGAGGACGACGTCGCGCTCCCGCGCCCAGTCGACGAGGCGCTGGAAGTCGTAGAGCTCGATGGTCGCCGTCGTCGGGTTGTGCGGGAAGGACAGGACGACGACGCGCGGCTTGGGCCAGCCCAGCTCCCACATGTGCATGACGCTGTCCACGTACGCGGCGCCCGCTGCATGGCCGACCTCGTCGCCGATCACGACCTGACGGGTGTCCGCCCCCGCGAGGTACGGGCCCCAGATGTGGATCGGGTAGCTCGGGCTCGGCACGAGCACGGCGTCGCCGGGCTGGAGCAGCACCCACATGAGGTGGCTGAAACCCTCCTTGGCGCCGATGGTCGAGATGATCTCGGAGTCCGGGTCGAGCGCGACGCCGAAACGTCGGCGGTAGAGGTCGGCCACCGCCAGGCGAAGGTTCGGGATACCGCGCGAGGCCGAGTACCGGTGGTTACGGCCGGACTGCGCCGCCTCGGCCAGCTTGTCGACCGCGATCTGCGGCGACGGGATGTCCGGGTTGCCGAAGCCGAGATCGATCACGTCGCGCCCGGCCTGGCGCGCTTGCTGCTTGAGCGTGTCGATGATCGTGAACACGTAGGGCGGCAAGCCCTGGATCCGGCGGAACTCCATGTGGAGGACCGTATCGCTCCGGGCAAGCCTGGTCCTGTGACCCGGGCAGGCAGCGGGTATCTGGCGCTCAGGACCGGCGGGTCACCAGGACCGCCTCGTACAGCTCGCGGCGCCCGAGCCCCACGGCGGGCGCGACCGCGGCGACGGGGTCCTTGAGCCGCTCGCCGGCGGCGACTCGCTCGAGCACCTCTGCCACGGCGACCGCCGGGTCGGCGGTTCGAGGCGGGGCCCCGGCGACGACGAGCGTCACCTCGCCCCGCACGCCGTCGGCCGCCCACGCCGCGAGCTCGGCGACGCCGCCGCGGCGGACCTCCTCGTACGTCTTCGTCAGCTCGCGGCAGACTGCGGCGGGCCGGTCGGGACCGAAGACCTCGGCCATCGCGACCAAGGTCTCCGCGGTGCGGTGGGGCGACTCGAACAGCACCATCGTGCGGGGCTCGTCCCGGAGTGCGGCGAGCCACCGCGCCCGTTCCCCCGGCTTGCGCGGGGCGAAGCCCTCGAAGCAGAACCGGTCGCTGGCCAGGCCGGACACGGCCAGGGCCGTCAGGACGGCGCTCGGGCCCGGCAGCACCGTGACCCGCACCCCGGCGTCGATCGCCGCCCGCACCACCCGGTAGCCGGGGTCGGACACGCTGGGCATCCCGGCGTCCGAGACGACGAGCACGCGCGCGCCCGCGGCGGCCTCGGCGACGAGCTCGCCGGCCCGCTTGGCCTCGTTGTGCTCGTGGTAGCTCACGATCCGGCCAGTGGGCCGGATCCCGAGGCGTCCGAGCAGGCCGTGCAGCCGGCGGGTGTCCTCCGCAGCGACGATGTCCGACTCCGCCAGGAGGGTCCGCAGCCGGGGCGGCGCATCGTCGACGTCGCCGATGGGTGTCGCGGCAAGGACGACGACGCCGGGCCCCTCGCCCGCGGTCGCGCGGACCTCGACGTCCCGGGCCTCGGCGTCGTCCGACCCAGAGACGTCCGGCTGCGGCACGTCCGGTTCCGGCACGTCCGAGGCGGGTCGAGGGCTGTTCGGCACCCCTGCATCCTTGCGCACCTAGACTCGCCGCCGTGAGCGCCGAGGTCGTCCCCGAACCGGGTGGTGCCGGCGCCGTCGACGCTCACGGGCAGACCGGGCCGCCGGTCGAGGCGGAACCGGCTCCGCGCAGCGCCCACGAGATCGAGGAAGAGCTCCGCGGACGACTTCTGGCCCCGAGGCCGGCACCGTCGATCTGGGGCTGGCTCGGCCCCGTCCTCGTCGCCGCACTCGCCGCCGTCCTGCGCCTGGTCGACCTCGGCCGGCCGCACAGCCTCGTCTTCGACGAGACGTACTACGTCAAGGACGCCTACTCGTTGCTGCAGCTCGGCTACGAGGGCCGGTGGGGCGAGGGGGCGGACGCCCGCTTCGCGGCAGGCGATTTCGCCGGCCTCACGGACTCCGCTTCCTATGTGGTCCACCCGCCGCTCGGGAAGTGGCTCATCGCCGCGGGCCTGCAGGTGCTCGGCGCCGAGAACGCGGCGGGCTGGCGCCTGGGCACGGCCGTCGCCGGGATCGTCACCGTCTTCCTGGTCGCGCGCCTGGCGAGGCGCCTGTTCGCCTCGACGCTCCTCGGCTGCACGGCGGGCCTCTTCCTGGCCCTGGACGGCATGCACATCGTCGAGTCGCGGATCGGCCTGCTGGACGTCTTCCTCTGTCTCTTCGCGGTGGCCGCGTTCGGCGCCGTCGTGCTCGACCGCGAACGCTCGAGGGCCCGGCTCGTGCACCTCACGGCGCTCGACCTCGCCCGATCGGCCCAGCCCGGAGAGCGGCCGACCGGCCCGTGGGGCCCTCGCCTGGGCATCCGGTGGTGGCTCGTGGCTGCCGGCGTGCTGTGTGGCCTGGCGATCGGCGTGAAGTGGTCGGGCGCGTACGTCCTTGCCGTGCTCGGGATCCTCACCGTGGCATGGGACCTCTCCGCCCGGCGTGCGGCAGGTGTCCGGCTGTGGGCCGCTGCCGGTCTCCTGCGCGACGGCCCCGGAGCCTTCGTCTCGCTCGTCCCCGTCGCCGCGCTCACCTACCTGGCCACGTGGACCTCGTGGTTCACCCACCCGCAGGCCTACCAGCGGCAGTGGGCGGCGGAGCACCCGGAGAGCCAGCGGCCGTGGCTGCCGGATGCTCTCGACTCCCTGCTCGAGTTCCACCGGATGGTGTGGCAGTTCCACACCGGCCTGTCCACGCCGCACGGCTACGAGGCCGGCCCGCTGGGCTGGATCGTGCAGTGGCGGCCGACGTCGTTCTTCTGGGGCACCGTCTCGGACCCCGAGATCGCGTGCGGCTCCGAGCGGTGCGTCCAGGCGATCACGTCGGTCGGCAACCCCGTCGTGTGGTGGGGGGGCGCCGTCGCACTGGTGATGGTCACCTCCGCCGCCGTGCTGCTGCGGGACTGGCGCGCCTGGACCGTGCTCTCCGGGTACGCCGCGCTCTGGCTGCCGTGGTTCCTCTACCCCGACCGGACGACCTTCACGTTCTACGCGGTGGCATTCGCGCCGTTCGTCGCGCTCGCGCTGACGTACGCCGTCGGGATGCTGCTGGGCTTCCCCGCGGAACACGGGCCGCCACTGCCTCCGCCGCGCTGGCGAGACCGGCGCGTGTGGGTGGCCGTGGCCCTCGTGGTGCTCGTGGCCGCCGCGGCCGTGTTCTTCTGGCCGGTCTGGACGGCCCAGGTCATGCCCTACGACCAGTGGCACCTCCGGATGTGGTTCCAGACCTGGGTGTGAGCCCACCCCCCCTGTTCAGCGCTGGGCGTCGCGCCAGGCGAGCCAGCGCCGCAGGTTCGCCAGGTCGTACTCCGGGCCCGGCACCCCGACGGTGAACAGGCTGACGCCCGCGGCGAGGAGCCCGTCCGCAACATCATCGGGGGCGCGGCGACCGACCTCCGTGGAGCGGGCGATCTCCGCCGGGTCGCGGCCGATCTCGCGGCACCAGGCGTCCAGGACGGAGCACTTGTGCCGGATCTTCTCGGCGTCACCGAAGCCGTGCCAGATGTCCGCGTGCTCGGCGGTGATCCGCAGGGTCTTGCGTTCGCCGCCGCCGCCGATCATCACCGGGATGTCCCGCGTGGGGGGCGGGTTGAGGGCCGACCACCGATGCTTGATCCTGGGCATCGCGGCCGCCAGGTCGGCGAGCCGGCTGCCGGGGGTGCCGAACTCGTACCCGTACCCGTCGTAGTCCCGCTCGAACCAGCCTGCCCCGAGGCCCAGGATCAGCCGCCCGTCGGAGATGTGGTCGACGGTGCGCGCCATGTCGGCGAGCAGGTCCGGGTTGCGGTAGCTGTTGCAGGTGACCAGGGCGCCGATCTCGGCCCGAGAGGTCTGCTCTGCCCACGCGGCGAGCATCGACCAGCACTCGAAGTGCTTGCCGTCCAGGTCGCCGCGCAGCGGGAAGAAGTGGTCCCAGTTGAAGATGATGTCGACGCCCGTGTCCTCCGCTCGAGCGACAGCGTCGCGGATCTGGGCGTAGTCAGCGTGCTGGGGCTGGATCTGGACGCCGATGCGGATCGGATGACTCACGGGCCTCACCTCGGTCGGGGTCACGGGAGACGACGCTAGCCGACTCGTCGGAGGACCTCGGCCAAAGGGCGACAGAAGCCGGTGGTCCAGCGGGCTGACGCCGGGCGCCGGGCGCGCCGTCGCCCTAGGCTCGGGCAATGCCCATCCCTGAATTCGTCGTCGCGCTGCGGGCCCGCGTCGGGAACGACCCGCTGTGGCTGCCGGGCGCGACCGGCGTCGTGCTCGACGACGCCGACCGCGTCCTGCTCGTACGGCGCGCGGACAACGGGCGATGGGCCCTGATCTCCGGGATCGTCGAGCCCGGCGAGAACCCGGCGGCCGGCCTCGTGCGCGAGGTGCTCGAGGAGGCCGGCGTCGTCGCCGAGGTCGAGTCGCTGGCCTACCTCAGCGTGACCCGGGAGGTCGTCTACCCCAACGGCGACCGCGCCCGCTACCTCGACACGACCTTCCTGTGCCGGTACGTCAGCGGCACCGCAGTGGTCGGCGACGACGAGTCGACCGACGTCGGCTGGTTCGCCCTCGACGAGATCCCGGCCGACTTCAGCGAGAGCTCCCGCGACCGGCTCGCCAACGCACTGGCATACCGGGCGGACCCGGCGGCAGGCACCCGGTTCACCCGCTGAACCCCGGACGCCGCCGAGCCCCCGGACGCCGCTGAGCCTTCACGGGGTCCTGCCTCCCAGCCGGGCCGGGCACTCGACGCCCACGCCTGCAGTCCTGCGCCTCGATCGAGCGGTGCCCGGCCGCTTCGGAACGGCCGGTCCCGACGTCCTTCGACGTCGGTGCATCCAGATCGGGTCCGCCCCCGGAAGAAGTGGTTGTCACCACGTCAGTCGGGGACACCGACCGGGAGGAACGAGAAGATGCGAGCCGGAGTCATCGCGGGAGTCGCCGCAGGCCTGCTCGGCCTGGCAGCCCTGGCCACCGCCGCCGCGGCCGCCGACGGCGATGCCGAGCTGTCCGTGCTGCACGGCGTACCCGGACTCACCGTGGACGTCTGGGTCAACGGCGAGCGCACTCTGGACGACTTCGCCCCGGGGACCTTGGCAGGACCGCTCGACCTTCCAGCCGGCACCTACACCGTGGTGATCACCGCCTCCGACGCCGTGG
>JAHECE010000064.1:0-429 GCA_024641895.1 Actinomycetales bacterium | reverse complement strand
GCCATCCTGCGCCTCGATCGAGCGGTGCCCGGCCGCTTCGGCACGGCCGGTCCCGAAGTTCTTCGACGTCGGTGCATCCAGATCGGGTCCGCTCCCGGAAGGAGGGTGTGTCAGCACCTGAGTCGGGGGGACACCGACGGAGAGGAACGAAGAGATGCGAGCTCGAATCATTGCGGGAGGCGCCGCAGGCCTCCTCGGCCTGGCAGCCCTGGCGACCCCCGCCGTGGCCGCCGACGGCGACGCCAAGCTGTCCGTCCTGCACGGAGTGCCCGGACTCACCGTGGACGTGTGGGTCAACGGCGAACGGACCCTGGACGACTTCGCTCCGGGCGCCCTGGCCGGACCGCTCGAGCTCCCGGCCGGCACCTACACCGTGGCCATCACCGCCTCGGACGCCGTGGACGACAGCGCCCCGGCCATCGGCCCCGT
>JAHECE010000063.1 GCA_024641895.1 Actinomycetales bacterium | reverse complement strand
CCCCGGCTCCGCGCTGCGCACCTTCCTCGCCGTGAACCTCGGCTACGCGGCACCTGGCGGTACGCACCCACGCAACCCGCGCCTCGAGCACCACGAGGCCGTCACCTACCTGTAGGCCGGTTGCCGCTGACCTCAGGCGCGTAGCGGACCGGGCTTCGCCCGAGTCGCGTAGCCCCGGCCGTGACCGCCGGGCGCGTGGGCAACGGCCTCAGGCCGGACGAAACCTTCCGCGAAAGCCGCGGGGGCGACGACGACGGTGGCGTCGAGCCGGCCCGTCCCGAATGCCTCGTGCCAGTCCTGCGGCAGGGCGTACCAGGTGCCGAGGTACCAGAGCTTGACGATGTTGCGCGCCACAGGTCCGAACCGCTCGTCACCGAAGACCCAGATGCGCAGCAACCGGTCGCGGGCGGCGGGATCGCCGCGGGTCTCACGCCGTATCGCCACGTCGATCGTGAGCATCTCCCCGAGCAGGTCCTCTCCGACGACGCCGACGACCGTCTCGAGATATGCCTGGACCTGCCCCGTGCGCTGCAGCTCGACGACGGTGAACGCGGTGACTCGGGAGGAGAACTCGAGGAAGGGCTCGAGGAAGGGCTCGAGCTGTCCCTGCGCACTCATCTCGCCGTCCCCAGAGCCTCGAGGGCCACGTCAGCGATGACGGCGCCGTCGATCGTGTCACTGTCGACCGGAATGCTGCTCGCCATGCTTCCCCCCAGCGTCGGTGCCGATGCTGGACCTGGCACGGCCCCGACCGCCCGGCCCGCGGAGGGCACCGCCACCCGCGAAGACCTAGTCCCCATCGACTTTGCCCGACGTTAGCCGAGCAATTCCATCAAAGTGGGGAATTGCCTCGCCCGCGTTTCCTCAGAGACCTGCAGGCACGGTTAGAATCCGATCACCTCTCGCAGATAGCGCCGTGCCGTCGTGGCGTGGTCGAGCGGGTTCGCCTTGTTCGGGTCCTGCTCCGCCTCGACGACGAGCCAGCCCCGGTACCCGCGATCGGCAAGCACCTGGAGGATCGGCACGAAGTCGATGGCACCCGCCGGGTCCCCGGGAACGGTGAAGACGCCGTGCTTGATGGCTTCCTCGAACGAGTACCCCCGCTCGAGGGCCTCGTCCATCGCGGGGCGACGGATGTTCTTCAGGTGCACGTGCGAGATCCGGTCGGCGTGCGCCTGCGCGAGGCTGAGCGGGTCGTCGCCGGCGAAGTAGATGTGGCCGGTGTCGAGCAGCAGGTGCACCAGGTCCGGGTCCGTCATCTCCATCAGCCGATCGACGTCGGCCCGCGTCTGGACGCCGGTACCCATGTGGTGGTGGTAGCAGAGCCGCATGCCCTCGTCCTTGGCGATCTTGCCCAGCCCGTTGAGGCCGGAAGCGAGCGCCGCCCACTGGTTGTCGTCGAAGACGTCGCGGTTCGGCACGAGCGCCACCGGTCGTTGGTGGGACGACCGCCCCAGCTCTGCCACCACGAGGTCGGTGCCCTTCATCGCCTTGATGAAGGCGAGGGACTCGTGGAAATCCGCCACGGTCTTGTCGTGCATGGCGTTGATCGTGAAGTAGGTGCTCGTCCACGGCTCGGAGACCCGCAGACCTCGTCGCTCCAGCTCCTCGGTGAGCACGGTCGTGTCGGTCGGGTACTTGTGCCCCACGCTGCAGCCCTCGAAGCCCGCCAGCGCCATCTCGCTGACGGCTTGCCCGAAGGGGATCCCGGCGTCGAGATCGAGGAAGTCGTCGTTCCACCAGAGCGTCGGGGTGACCCCGAAGGAGATCGCGTCGCGGTCGAATCCGGTCACGTGCGTCATGTGATCAGCCCTCTCGGAGTCCGTGCAGAAGCTCGGCGACCAGGCCGGTCCAGCCGGTCTGGTGGGAGGCGCCGATGCCGGCGCCGTTGTCCCCGTGGAAGTACTCGTAGAACAGCAGGTGGTCCCGCCAGTGCGGGTCCTCCTGGAACACCTCGCTCCCACCGAAGACGGGCCGACGTCCATCGGCCCCGCGGGCGAAGGTGCTGGTCAACCTCTGGCTCAGGCTCGCGGCAACGTCGCGCAGGCTGTGCTGCTGCCCCGATCCGGTCGGGTACTCGACCGTGAAGTCGTCCCCGAGGTAGTCGTGGTACCGCTGGAGCGTCTCGATGAGCAGGAAGTTGATCGGGAACCACACCGGACCCCGCCAGTTCGAGTTGCCGCCGAACAGGCCGTTCGAGGACTCGGCGGGCTCGTAGCCCACGCTGAGGCGGGCGCCGTCGACGTCGAGCGTGTACGGCTCGTCCAGGTACGCGCGCGAGATGCCCCGGATGCCGTGCGGGCCCAGGAACTCCGCCTCGTCCAGCACGCGTTCGAGGATCCGCTTGAGCCTCTCGGGTTTGACGAAGCTCAGGAGGTGGACGTTCTCGCCGTCCCGCGAGACGGTCGCCTGCTCGACCAGCTCGGCGTGCGCCCGCTCGAACCAGTCGATCTTCTTGGTCAGCTCGTGGTCGCGGCCCCCGTCCGTGAGCGCGTCGAGGTCGAGCTTCGCCACGGGGAACAGCGCGATGATGCCCACCAGCGAGCGCAGACCGACCTTGAGGTACTGGTCGGGGTCACCCCGGACCATCAGCGCGTCGTAGTAGAAGCCGTCGCCCTCGTCCCACAGCTTGAGCTGCCCGTCGGACCGCCCTTCGAGGCTGTTCATCGCCTCGGCGATGAACACGAAGTGCTGGAAGAACGTGCCGGCGAGCCGCGCGTACTCGGACCGGCCCAGCTTCTCCAGCTGCAGGGCCATCTCCATCATGTGGAGGCTGAACATGCCCATCCAGCTCGTGCCGTCGGACTGGTAGAGCTCGACGCCGCGACCGATCTGCGCCTCGAGCTCGCCAAGGTTGCTCCGGTCGATGATGGAGATGTTGTCCAGGCCGAGGAAGCCCCCCTGGAACAGGTTGTTGTCCCCGGCGTCCTTGCGGTTGGTCCACCACGTGAAGTACATGAGGCAGTAGCGGAAGATGTCGGCGAGGAAGTCCGCGTCGCCCTCACCCCCGTTCAGCTCCTGCTCGATCGCGAGGATCCGCAGCGCGGCCCAGGCGTGCAGCGGCGGGTTCACGTCGCCGAACGACCACTCGTAGGCGGGCACCGCGCCGTCCGGCGACATGAACCACTCGCGCGCGAGGTGCCGGAGCTGGTTCTTCGCGAACTCCACGTCGAGGCGCGCGAACACCACCGACTGGAAGCACAGGTCCCAGGACGCGAACCACGGGTACTCCCACGTGTCCGGCATGGTCAGCAGGTCGGCGGAGTAGAAGTGGATCCAGTCGGCGTTGCGGGTCCGGCTCGCCGGCGGCCGCGGCCCGGCCGGGTCACCCAGGAGCCACTCCTTCACGACGTAGTAGTAGTACTGCTTGCTCCAGAGCATCCCCGCGTAGGCCTGCCGCTGAACGGCCCGCTCCTCGTCGGTCAGGGTCGACGGCGCCAGTGCCGCGTAGAAGGCATCCGCCTCGGCCACGCGCGCCGCGAAGGTGGCGTCGAAATCGGCGCCGAAGGGGTCCACGACGGCGGCGTCCCAGCTCAGCCGCAGCCGGATCTCCGCGCTGCCCCCGCCGGCGACCTCGAGCCGGTGGTGGGCCGAGGCCTTGGTCCCGACGAGCGCCGGGTTGACCGTCGGCGCGCCGGTGATCACGTGGTCGTTGATGCCGTCCTTGGGGTAGGCCGGCGACTCCGCGGCGCCCCAGAGCCGGGCCGCGTTGGACTCGTTGTCGACGAAGAGCAGCTCGTCCGGGCCGAGGCAGTAGAGCGTCATCGGGACGCCGCCGTCGTCCGCGGACGCGGCCGGGGTGGCCCGCACCGTGGCCACGCCTCCCGGGCCGGGGGCGGCCGTGCCGGCCATGCCTGGCCTGGCGTCCGCCCGCTCCTCGTCGGTGCCGAGCCAGGACCAGGTGTTGCGGAACCAGAGTGTGGGGAGCAGGTGGATTTCGGCGGCGTCGGGGCCGCGGTTGTCGACCCGGATCTTGATCAGGACGTCCCGCGGCGAGGCCTTGGCGTACTCGACCTGGACGTCGAAGTAGCGGCTCTCCTCGAACACTCCGGTGTCGAGGAGCTCGAACTCCGGCGCGTGGGAGTCCGTCTGCTTGCGCCGTGCGTTCTCGGCGACGAGCTCGCCGTAGGGGTACTGCGCCTGCGGGTACTTGTACAGCCACTTCTGGTAGCTGTGCGTCGGGGTGTTGTCGAGGAAGTAGTAGTACTCCTTGACGTCCTCCCCGTGGTTGCCCTCACCGTTCGTCAGCCCGAAGAGGCGCTCCTTGAGGATCGGGTCGCGGCCGTTCCAGAGTGCGAGGGAGAAGCACAGTCGCTGCTCGTCGTCGCTCAGGCCGGCGAGGCCGTCCTCCCCCCAGCGGTAGGCGCGCGAGCGCGACTGCTCGTGGGAGAAGGAGTCCCACGCGTTGCCGTCGGCGCTGTAGTCCTCGCGGACCGTGCCCCACTGACGCTCGGCGAGATACGGCCCCCAGAGCATCCACGGCGTGGCGTTGCCCTCGCGCGGGTAGGCCCTGCGGAGCCGGTCGGCCTCGTCGCCGGTGATCATCCGATCACCTCGCCGGTGCCGGGCACCGGTGCGAAGTCGTTGAGGAACACGTTGACCTGGGAGTTGTCGCACAGGTAGTAGCCGGGCGTGTAGTAGCCCGTGGTGGCGAAGTCCAGCCGGCCGTCGCCGTTGAAGTCGGCAACGGCGATGCGGGCCGCGGAGGCGCTGGAGACGCGCCAGCGCTCGAAGAGGCCCTGCTCGACGTCGATCGCCTTGTAGTAGTAGACGCCCTGGTGCGGCAGCGGTCCCTTGAGCGCGACCAGGAACTCGTCGTCGCCGTCACCGTCGAAGTCGCCGGTCACCACGTGGTGCCCCGGCCCCTGGGTCTTGGGGTCGAACTCCCCGAAGGTGTCCAGCACCGTCCGCTTCCACGGGTGGTCCGTCAGCGCCTCGCCCGGCTTGCGCGTGTAGACGGTGACGACGTTGCCGTGGAAGGGGTCGATCGTCGCGATGTAGGCGTACGGGTCGTCGCCGACCCGGCCGTAGGCGACGTTGCCGCTGCCCGTGAAGCCGGCGGCGTTGGTCGGCTCACCCGGCCCGATCGGCACGACCTGCCAGGACGCTGCGCCGTCGTCGTAGTAGAACCAGCTGATGCCCTCCTCGCTGGCGAGGAGGAAGGACTCACGGTCGGCGCCCGAGTGGCCCCCGAACCGGTCGGTCACGACGCCGTGGATGATCCGGAAGGACTCCGCGTCGACGACGCGGCCCTTCCACTCGGGGACGTCGAGCGGGGCGTCGGGGCGCTCGAAGAGGGTGCAGCCGACCGCGTCGTGCACCCCCTCCCCGAAGGGCTTGTGCCCGACGACGGGCATCGCCATGAGCTCGAGCCTCTCGGTCTGGGTGAAGTGCCCGACCTGGAGGCGGTGGGCGGCCATGAGGTCGGAGATGAAGTGGACGTTCCAGGGCTCGTCGCCGTCGAACGTGCCGGGGTTCTCGAGCCACGAGATCTTGCCGTCCTCGGGCCGGCACCAGAACATGCAGTTGCCGTAGTCGTGCGAGAGGACGAGGTCGTTGCGCCCACGGCCCGCGACGTCGCCGGAGACGACGGCGACCGGCAGCGGGAACGTCGCGATCGTCCGCTTCGTCCACGTCGGGTTCTCGTACCAGACCACCTCGCCCTCGGCGAGGCCGGACGTGACGATGTCCGGCTTGCCGTTGCCGTTCACGTCGACGGCGAGGATCCAGTAGCCGTCGGGCTGGTGGTCGGCGAGGGTGACCTTCTCGAAGAAGGGCACCGCGATCTGCCGGTCGTTGGGGTAGGTCAGGACGTCGTCGGCAAGGGTCATGAGAGGTCTCCTGTGCGCTGGGCAGAGCGTGCGCGGACAGCGGTGCGCGGGACAGGGCGGGTCGAGCCGGAGGGTCGGGACGAGGATGTCGAGAAGGCAAACGTCAGAAGGCAGGGATCTTCGGCGGCATCGCCCAGGTCCCGTAGCCGGGGCCCTTGGCCCCGGGCGGGTTGGCGCCGATCGCGGGCCAGACGAGACCCTCGGCGTAAGCCGCAGCGGAGACGACGAACGTGACATCGTCCTCGACGGAGCCGAACACCTCGTGCCAGTCCTTCGGCAGGGCGTACCAGGTGCCGAGGTACCAGAGCTTGATGATGTGGCGGGCGACAGGTCCGAGCCGCTCGTCGCTGAAGATCCGGGCCCGCAGCAGGCGGTCGCGGACGGCGGCGTCTCCGTCGGCCTCGCGCTGGATCGCCTCGTCGATCGAGAGCAGGTCCCCGAGCAGGGCCTCTCCGACGACGCCGACGACCGTCTCGAGGTAGGCCGCCGCCTGGCCGGTGCCCTGCAGCTCGAACACCGTGAACGCGGTCACCCGCGAGGAGAACGCGAGGAACGGCTCGAGCCGGGTCTGCGCGCTCATCTGGTCGTCTCCGGCATGTCGAACGTCGGGGCGGCGTTGACGCCGGGCCGCCCGGGAGCCGGGTTGCGCACGAGGCGGCCGACCTGGTCCCGCAGGGCGAACATCTCGCCGACCGCGGGGATCAGCAGGTCCGGCTGCCCGGTGAACGCCTGGTTGACGAGGGAGAGGAACTCGGCGTATCCGGCGTTGAACGCCTCCGCCGCCGCCCGTACCTCCGAGCCGGCCGGGAAGTCGGTGATGGTCGCGTTGGTCAGGAGCGGGTAGACCGCGTCCCAGTCGACCTCCAGGGCCGGCCCGGTCGGTGAGTTCGCGACGTCGCCCGCCTGGTAGTACCGGCCGAGGGTGAGCTGCTGGAAGCGGAAGTAGTGCGAGAGCTCACCTTCCTCGTCATAGATGCTCCCCGTGAGGCCTTCGCCCTGCTCGCTGATGAGCTCGACCGCCGCCAGCGCGGAGGCGAGGTCCTTGACCGGGATCACCTCGCCACCGCCTGAGTAGTACAGCTCGGGGGTGACCTGGCGCGACGGGTCGCCGGTGAACAGGTCCACACCCTGGTCGTGCAGGTGCTGGATGCCCCGGGCGATCTCCGCGTAGAACTCCCCGATGCTCCAGAAGTGCAGGCCGTCGTCCCCGTCGGGGTGGACGGCGGGGATCGCGGCCCGCGGCTTGGGCCGGCGCAGCACCCGCATCTCCTCCGACGGCGCCTGGGCCGGCCGCTCGATCTTGAGGAACGTTCCGATCGCCGTCGGGGAGAAGCGCTCCAGGCTCACCTCGAAGTCGGCCTCGCCGTCGGGCAGGTACGCCGGGTAGCGCGGCACGAAGCCGGCGCGCGTCATGTCCGGCTCGCCCCCGACGGCATTGAGCATGTTCGCGGCGAGGGTCAGGTGCAGCATCTCCTCGACCGCGACCACGCGGATCACGTGGAAGGCATCCGAGTTCGTGCCGGGATGGATCGAGTACAGGGCCGTCAGGTACGGCGGGATCGTCGCGTGCTCCAGCTGCATCGCAGCGTGGAGATAGTCCTGCAGATCTGCCTTGGTGGTGATTCTGCTCAACGTCATGCCTGTGCGCTCCCCGTGGTCGTGGCCAGCTCGACTGCCGATGTCTCGTCCCGCAGCTGGCGCACCATCTGCTCGGCGCTCTTGAGGCAGAGCGCCGCCAACGTCAGGGTCGTGTTGGAGGTCCCGATCGACGGCATGCTGCCCGAGCCGACCAGGAAGAGGTTCTCGTGGTCCCAGGAACGCTGATCGGCGTCGACCACGGAGTTCGCCGGTGTCGTGCCCATGACGTGGGTGCCCGACCAGTGATTGCCGCCCCTGATGACGTAGCCCTCGCCCTGGTAGCTCACGTACCCGACGTCCGTGGGCCGGTAGTCCGTGTGGTCCTCGACGCCGAGTCGCTGGAAGAGCCGGCGGGACAGGCTCCGGGCCTGCGCCACGCCGGCCAGCGTGTAGTCCGCGATGTTGTAGGACAGGACCGGCTTGAGGTTGCCCAGGGCGTCCTTGTAGCGACCGTCCACCGTGATCCGGTTGCTCGGGTCGGGCATGAGCTCGACCATCCAGGCCAGGAGCAGCTGCCGGGAGATCCGGTCGACGGCCCCTCGGCGCAGGTCCGGGCCGAACGCGTTCATCGAGTCGACCAGGTCGAGCACCTGCACCTCGGGGGTGCCGCCGGCCCAGCCCCACCCGTCGTTGTGGATGTCCGCCGCGAAGGCGGCCTGCCCGTGGCGGAAGGCGCCGCCGCGCAGGTCGGAGATCCCCGAGGTACAGACCGTGCCGCGCATGGTGCCGACCGGGCCCGGCATGAGTCCCCAGGTCAGAAGATAGGCGTGGTCCATGAGGTTGCGGCCCATCAGGGCGCTGCTGCTCGGCAGCCCGGAGGCCAGCATGAGCCGCGGCGTCTCGACGGCGTTCGCCGCGAGCACGAACAGGCGGGCCCGGACCGTGTGGGTCGTGTGCTCCGGCGAACCCGGGTCCGCGTAGGCCTTGTACTCGAGGTGGCTGACGCGGCCGGTCACGTGGTCCACGTGGACGCGAGAGGCGACGGCTTGCGTCCGTAGGTCGACCTTGCCGACGGTGCCGGCGAGCGCCTTCGCGAGCGTCTTGCCCGCGTGGTACTTCGCCTGGACCGGGCACAGCGGCACGCAGTTGTTGTTGCCCTGGCACCGCTCACCCTGCTCGACCTGGTGGGTGCTGACGGCTCCGACGGGCACGTAGCCCTTGCCGCCGTCGTAGGCGGCATTCGGGATGCCGTTGCGCGCCTGCGGGAAGGCGCGCACCTTGAGGTGGTAGTCCTCGCCGTCCAGCCGGACGCCGGTCCCGTCGATCCCGGCCGCGACAGCCTGGTCGAGGTAGGAGGCGGGCAGCCCCTGCATCGGGAACACATAGCCGGGCTCGAACGGGATTCCCAGCTCGGCCTGGTCCTGCACGTCCGCCGAGACCCCGAGCTCCCGCTCCGCCCGGCGGTAGTGCGGGGCCAGCTCGTCGTAGCTGATCGGCCAGTCGAGACCTTGTCCGTACCGGCTCCGGGTCTCGAAGTCCTCGGGGAGCATGCGCAGGGCCTTGCCCTCCCAGTGCATCGTCGTGCCGCCCAGGGTCCGCGTGTAGGTGCTGTCCAGCGGGAAGGGCCCGTTCTGCACGAGGTAGCTCGAGGAGTCCGGCTGTCCGGCCGCCAGCGAGTGGACCGCGGGGCTGCGCGGCATGGAGGCGTTGGGATTCGCCGGATAGGGCGAGTTGTTGTCCTTCGACGTCGCTTCGTAGAACCGCGACAAGTACTTCTCGTAGCCCCGGATCGTCTGGTCCTCGCCGGGCCCCGCCTCGAGCACGAGGACGTGAAAACCCTGCTTGCTCAGCTCATTCGCGACGAGAGAACCACTCACGCCCGAACCGACGATGACGGCGTCGTAGATGGTGTCGGCGTCGACGGGTGCGCTGCTCGGCATACCCCCCCCAGGGTGGTTGGCGATGCCGGGCCGGGCAGGGCCCCAAAGACCGGGGCACACGGCGCAATACGCGCCCGAAAAGCCCCCGGCTGCATCGAGTGCGCCCGACGCTAGCCGAGCCTTACCGCCTTGGGAAGACCATTTGGCCTGGCACTTCCCGCATACTTCACGCCCCCGGGCCGGTGGCCGGGGAACGCCCGGGGGCTACGCGCTCTCCTCGGGTCGAAAGAACGCGGACCGGCGCTCGAGGAAGGTGGTGACGGTCAGCGGCCAGCCCGCCTGCGCCGGGTCCTCCTGGAAGAACTGCAGGTTGGCCTGGAGAAACGCCGTGAAGGTAGGCCCGTTGACGTGGGCGTCGAAGGCGCGGGCATCGGCGTAGACCTCGAAGAAGGTGACCTCGTTCTGGTCGCGCCCCGGCACCGGCGGCGGTTGGGGGACCAGGGCGTGGCGATCGGGTCCCAGCGGCGCGGCCGCGGCGAGATGAACCGAGTAGCACAGGGTGCCGGGCTCGGCCTCGCGCACTGCGGCAGCCATGTCCTGCAGCGCCTCGGCAAGCTTTCCCGGGCAGCCGTCGCGCAGCTTCCACACAGAGATCAACGTCAGCATGGTGCGAGACCATACGGCGCCACGGCGCTCATCAAGGGGAGGTGAGCGCCGATTCCTCAATGGCCGCCCTCGGCGACCGGCCGCGCGCCGGTGCGACTCGATCCGGCGGTGACGGCTAGGTTTTCGCCTTCGGAAGAGATTCCCACGGCGCGCGAGAACAGGAATCCAGATGACCGCAACCAGGCCACCCGCTCAGGACGACTTCGGCCTCGAACGGCTGAACGCGCTGAGCGACGGTGTCTTCGCCATCATTCTCACGTTGCTGGTCCTGGAGCTGAAGCTGCCCGACCTGGCCGCCGGCGGCACGGTGCCGCAGGCGCTGGCCGAGAACAGCCACGTCTTCGTGGCCTGGCTGATCAGCTTCCTCGCGATCGCGCGCTTCTGGGTGGTCCACCACCAGATCACCGCCAGCCTCCAGCGGTGCAGCACGAGCACGATCGCGCTCAACTTCGCGGTGCTCGGCGCGGCGTCGCTCATGCCGTTCACGGCGGACACGCTCGGGAACGCGAAGATCGCCGAGCCGTGGTCCACCGTGATCTTCGCCGCGAACTTCGCCCTCGTCTCACTCGCCCTCGGACTTCTCGCCCGGCATGCGGCCACCGAGGTGCGGCTGCTCCGAGCCGAGGTAGCACCCCCGGCGCTGGCACGCTACCGACGCCACCACCTGGTCGTGCTGCCCCTCGTCAGCCTCGCTGCGGCCGTCCTCGCGTTCGCACACCCGTATCTCGCCATCGCCCTGCTGGTGGTCGAGTTCGTGGCCGCTTCGTGGGCCGGCCTGCGCCGGAGGCCGGCCGGCGGTGGACCGCGACGGGCACCCGCCTGGCTGCGGCGCGTCGGGGGCCCCAGCCAGGCCTGACGTGCGTTGGTGAGCGGCAGGTCCCCGTGGGCGATCAACCGGACGCGACCAGGAGCGCGACCAGCGCGAGGGAGTGCGCGACCTCGACGAGACCGACCGTCCGCGGCCTGAGCCCGAGCCGCGGGAACCAGGCGGCCCGGACCCCCAGCCAGGTGAACGCGACCCCGAGCGGCCACGCCACGAGCCAGGCGATGACGGCCGCGAGAGCATGGAACGTGATCGAGGCCCGCAGCCACGGCACGCTGCCCCGCTCCCGGATCATCGTCTTGACGTAGAAGCCAGTGCCTCCGAAGTAGAGGAACAGCACGCCGGTGGCCAGTCGGACGGCGCCGGCGGCGGGGTCTGCGCCACCGGCGATCGCGGCCGCCGGCACCATGAGGCACGCCAGTGCCGTCGCCGCGAGGTCGTTGAGGATGGATCGCTCGTTGCGGCGCCACGCGAACCACGCGTTGGCAGCGAGCAGGACGGCGAACGGCGGCGCGAGCGCGGCGAGGCCGGGACGGGCCACGAGGCTGACGACGGCGCTCGGCAGGGCGATCGCCGCGTACAACGAGAGCTGGGCCCGGTGACGCCCCGCCCGTCGGGTCTTCAGCGCGACCAGCGTGAAGTACACCAGTGAGTAGCCCGCGAGCGCCGCGGCCAGCAGCGGCACGTGCACCCACGTCGGCTCCGAGATCAGAACTCCGACGACGAACGGGGTGAGCAGCATCGCCCAGGCCCCGTGCTGGCGCGGGACGTACCGACGGGCGACGCCGCGCCGCCGACCCCGCCCTGCGCCGGCTCGCGGCTGCCTGCTCGAGGGGGTCGGTGACGGCACGCCGGGACCGTACCCCGAGGGACGTAGGACCTTCACGGCAGGGCAGCGGTGGGGACGTCCCGCGCCCCTGGCCGTCCGTCGATCGGGGAGTATCTGCGGCAGCAGAGAACGGCCGGATCCATCGGGATCCGGCTGCCGCGACGGGGAGGAGGGGACATGAGCCCGGGAGCAGAGGTCGTCGTCGCTCTGGTGATCCTCCTCGGAATCGTCGGGGCCGTGATCCAGGTGATCCCCT
>JAHECE010000062.1 GCA_024641895.1 Actinomycetales bacterium | reverse complement strand
GACCTTGCCGCCGGCGCCCGCGCCGTCGTGCGCGAGACAACGGTGCTCGGGCGAGCGGGCGAGGGCCCGGGGGCGATCCGCACGCGGATGGCGGTGCGGCACGGCGGCGGCGAGCTGCTCGTGGAGGACCTCGCGCTCGACGCCGCGGGGGTCGCCGCGCCCGGGATCCTCGGTGGTCGACGGGTGGTCGACACGGTGGCGGCCCTCGGCTTTCGACCCGCTCCGGACGCCGACGCGGCGCCCGAGCGGCGAGCAGGCCGCGCGGGTGGTACGACCGCCGGCTTCGCGGTCAACCGCTCGCGCGCGCCGGCGGAGGTCGACAGTCGCCGTCGGCGGCTCGACCTCGCGGGCCCGGGCGCGCTCTCGCGGTTCGTCGGGACCGACGCGCATGCCTCCGGGCTGACCGCAGACCTCGACCTCTGGGCCGCGCAGGCCTACGCGCGGTGAGCACGGCCGACGCCGCGTCGGTCCATGAGCCCGCCGAACCGGCCGTCTGTCACAGGATGATCACGATCGCCCGAACGGAGTCCCCGTAACACGGCGCACACACAGTGCGCACGCTGCGGAAACGAGGCGTCCGTAGGTTCCTCGCTGACGGACCCCGACCCGCTGCCAAGACGGTCTCCGGGTTCCGGCGCTCTACCCCTCTCGGACCGTTGTTCGCCCACCTCATCGCGCGGCCCTCGGCCGCGTCGAAAGGACGCACTGTGACCCGACCTCGTCCCTACGCCCGGCTGCTCCCGGCAGCCGTCGCGATCCTCGCGCTCTCCCTGTCCGCCTGCGGCGCCAAGGCCGGTGCGGACAGCGTCGCCACCGCCGAGTCCTGTGTGGACACCTCCGGCGACACCGTCAAGATCGGCTTCCTGAACTCCCTCTCCGGGACGATGGCGATCTCGGAGAAGACGGTGTTCGACAGCCTCTCGCTCGCTGCCAAGGAGATCAACGACGCCGGCGGCGTCCTGGGCAAGCAGCTTCAGGTCGTCTCCGAGGACGGCCAGTCCGAGCCCACGGTCTTCGCGGAGAAGGCTCAGAAGCTGATCTCCTCCGACTGCGTCGCGGCCGTCTTCGGTGGCTGGACCTCCGCGAGCCGCAAGGCGATGCTCCCGGTCTTCGAGAGCAACGACTCGCTGCTGTTCTACCCCGTCCAGTACGAGGGCCTCGAGGCCTCGCCGAACATCTTCTACACCGGCGCCACGACGAACCAGCAGATCATCCCGGGGCTCGACTACCTCAAGGAGCAGGGCGTCACCAAGCTGTTCCTCGTCGGCAGCGACTACGTGTTCCCCCGCACCGCGAACAAGATCATCAACGCCTACGCGGCAGCCAACGACATCGAGATCGTCGGCGAGGAGTACGCGCCGCTCGGCCACACGGACTTCGCGACGATCGTCGGCAAGGTGGCGTCGTCGGGCGCGGGTGCGGTGTTCAACACCCTCAACGGCGACTCGAACGTGGCCTTCTTCAAGGAGTACCAGAACGTCGGCCTCAAGGCTGACACCATGCCGGTCCTGTCGGTGTCCATCGCCGAGGAAGAGGTCGGCGGCATCGGCGTCGAGAACGTCGAGGGCCAGCTCACGGCGTGGAACTACTACCAGACCGTCGACTCCCCGGCGAACGCCGCGTTCGTTGCCGCGTTCAAGGCCGCCTACGGTGAGAACCGTGTGACGTCCGACCCGATGGAGGCCGCTTACACCTCGCTGTACCTCTGGAAGGGCATGGTCGAGAAGGCTGAGTCCTTCGACGTGGGCGCGATCCAGGACGCCGCGGGCGGTGTCACGTTCGACGCGCCCGAGGGCACGGTGACGGTCAACGGTGAGAACCACCACATCGCCAAGACCGCCTACGTGGGCGAGATCGCAGCGGACGGGCTCATCTACCCGGTCTGGACCTCGGACGGGCCGATCGAGCCCGACCCGTTCCTGACCACCTACGACTGGGCCGCGGACCTCTCCTGAGCTAAACCGAACGCCGCGTGGTGGCCCGCCAGGGGGCGGCGGGCCACCACGCGGTGCAGGACGGACGGACGGAGCACCCGATGGATGTCCTCTTCTCCCAGCTGTTCGCAGGGCTGAGCCTCGGCTCGGTCCTGCTCCTGGCCGCCCTCGGGCTGGCCCTGACTTTCGGCCAGATGGGCGTCATCAACATGGCGCACGGCGAGTTCATGATGGCCGGCGCGTACACGGCCTACGTCGTGCAGCGGGTGTTCGACGACGCGGGTCTCTCGCTCCTCGTCTCGCTCCCGCTCGGCTTCCTCGTCGGCGGGCTCATGGGTCTGTTGCTCGAGATCAGCCTCATCAGCCGGATGTACCGGCGCCCGCTCGACACGTTGCTCGTGACCTGGGGCGTCGCGCTCGTGCTCCAGCAGCTCGCGCGGGACATCTTCGGCGCACCCAACGTCGGCGTCGCGGCGCCGACCTGGCTGAGCGGGCCGGTGACGGTGCTCGGCCTCACGATGCCGATCAGCAGGCTCTTCATCATCGCGCTGGCCGGCGTTTCCGTCACTGCACTCGCGCTGGTGCTCAAGCTGACGCCGCTGGGCCGGCGGATCCGCGCCGTCGTGCAGAACCGGGACCTCGCCGAGACCTCGGGAATCTCCACCAAGGCGACCGACCGCCTCACCTTCTTCATCGGGTCCGGGGTGGCCGGCGTGGCCGGGGTCGCGCTGACGCTGCTGGGCCAGGTGGGGCCCACGCTCGGCCAGGGCTACATCGTCGACGCGTTCCTCGTCGTCGTAGCCGGCGGGATCGGTCAGATCAAGGGCACGGTGATCGCGGCGCTCTCGCTCGGGATCATGCAGTCGTTCTTCCAGTACTCGACGACCGCGAGCGTGGCCAAGGTGCTGATCTTCGTGGCCGTCGTCGCCTTCCTGCAGGTCCGACCACAAGGACTCGTGAGCGTTCGGACGAGGAGCCTGGCATGAGCACCCTGACTCGGCTCGCGCAGCCCGGACCCGTCCGCACCTGGGTCGGGATCGGCCTCGCAGCCGTCCTGCTCCTGGGCGTCGCCCCGGCGATGATGAGCGACTTCCGGCTCGGTCTCCTGGCCAAGTACCTGTGCCTGGCAATGGTCGCCGTCGGCATCGGCCTCGCCTGGGGCCGTGGCGGCATGCTGACCCTCGGCCAGGGCGTGTACTTCGGCCTCGGCGCCTACCTCATGGCGATGCACCTCAAGCTGTCCGATGCCGGGCCCGGCGGGGTGCCGGACTTCATGAGGCTCTACGGCGACGGCACGGTGCCGGGCTGGTGGGAGCCGATGCGTTCGCCCGCGACCACGCTCGCCTTCATCGTCATCCTCCCGGGCCTCCTAGCACTCGGTCTGGGCCTGGCCGTCTTCCGTCGGCGCGTCCGCGGTGCGTACTTCGCGATCCTCAGCCAGGCCCTCGCCGGCGCGTTCGCGATCTTCCTCATCGGGCAGCAGACGACCACCGGCGGCACCAACGGGCTCAACGGCTTCCGGTCCTTCTTCGGGTACGACCTGAACGACCCCGTGAACAAGCGGATGCTCTACTTCACTGCCGCCGTCGTGCTCATCGCCATGGTCGCGCTCGTGCGCCAGCTCATGCAGTCCCGATTCGGCGAGCTGCTCGTCGCGGTGCGCGACCAGGAAGACCGCGTCCGGTTCCTCGGCTACGACCCGGCGCTGACCAAGACCGCGGCGTACGTGATCGCCGCCGTCTTCGCCGCGATCGGCGGCGCGCTCTTCGTGCCGATCGTGGGGATCATCTCCCCGGCAGACGTCGGCGTGATCCCGTCCATCGCGTTCATCATCGGTGTCGCGATCGGCGGCCGTGCCACGCTGCTGGGTCCGGTGGTCGGGGCGATCGCGGTCTCATGGGCCCAGACGAGCCTCTCGGAGAGCTTCCCGTCGTTCTGGATCTACTTCCAGGGCGCGCTCTTCATCATCGTCATCGCGTTCCTGCCGGGTGGCATCGCCACGCTCGGCGGGGAGATCCGCAAGCTGCGTGCACGAGTTGGCGGCGATGACGACGGCGGCGCGACCGGTGCCGCCGTGGGCGGCACGGACGCGGTGGACGGGTCGGACCCTGTGCCTGCCGGAGAGGGGACCTCGCGATGACCGCGCACATCGGCCCGCCCGTCGAGGGCGACGGCCGCTTCTTGCACGACTACCTGGAGATCCGCGGGCTACGCGTCTCGTTCGACGGGTTCGTCGCCGTGGACGGCGTGGACCTCACCGTGGTCCGGGGCGAGCTGCGTTTCCTCATCGGGCCCAACGGCGCGGGCAAGACGACCATCGTCGACGCCATCACCGGCCTCGTCAGGTCGAGCGGCTCGGCCCGGTTCGGCGGCGTCGAGCTGATCGGCAAGAAGGTGCACGAGGTCGCTCGCGCGGGCGTCGGGCGAACCTTCCAGACCGCGAGCGTGTTCGAGAACCTCTCGGTGCTCCAGAACCTCGACATCGCGGCCGGTGCCGGCCGTCCCGTGAGCTCCCGGCTGCGCCGCCGCTCCGACGTCTCGGGCGAGGTGGAGCTCACGCTCGAGACGATCGGCCTGGCCGACCTGCGCCACGCGCAGGCCGGCACGCTGGCGCACGGCCAGAAGCAGTGGCTCGAGATCGGGATGCTGCTGGTGCAGGACGCCCGGCTGCTGCTGCTCGACGAGCCCGTGGCCGGCATGAGCCAGGCCGAGCGGGAGGAGACGGGTCAGCTGCTGCAAAGGATCGGCGCCCAGCGCACGGTGGTCGTCGTCGAGCACGACATGGAGTTCTTGCGGTCGTTCGCCTCCTCGGTGACGGTGCTGCACAGCGGGTCGGTGCTGAGCGAAGGCACGGTCGCGCAGGTCCAGGCGGATCCGCGCGTGATCGAGGTGTACCTCGGGTCCGCCCACGGCGCCGGAGAAGGGGCCCACTGATGCTCGAGCTGAAGAACGTCGAGATCGCCTACGGGCGCACCCTGGTGATCCACGGGGTCTCGATCGACGTCCCCGACCGCGGCGTCGTGGCCGTCATGGGTCACAACGGCGCCGGGAAGACGACGCTGCTGCGCGCCGTCGTCGGGCTCCTGCGGCCCCGCTCGGGTCAGGTGCTGCTCGACGGGGAGGACGTGTCCAAGCGGCCGCCGAACCAGCGCGTCGCGCGCGGGCTCGCCTACGTGCCGCAGGGCCAGCAGTCCTTCGGTGAGCTCACTGCCAAGGAGAACCTGCTGCTCGTCGCAGACGGCCGGCCCGACGGACCTCGGCGGATGGCCGAGGCGCTCGACCTCTTCCCCGCGCTCACCGGCCTGCTCGGCCGCCGGGCGGGCCTCCTCTCGGGCGGTCAGCGGCAGCAGCTCGCGATCGCCCGTGCCCTCATCACAGGGCCGCGGCTGCTCGTGCTCGACGAGCCGACGGAGGGCATCCAGCCGTCGGTGGTCGCGGAGATCCAGGACGCGATCCTCGCGCTCGCCGGTTCGGGTGAGATGTCCGTGCTGCTCGTGGAGCAGCACGTGGGCTTCGCGCTCAGCGCGGCGCACCACTACTACGTGCTGCAGTCGGGGCGGGTGGTGGACACGGGCGAGGGTGGTCTGGGTCAGGCCGGCCGGGTCCGGGAGGCGATGGCCATCTGAGCTTGCCGCGTCGGGTTCGTTCTCGAGGTCGCCCGCGGGTTCGTCCGCCGGGTGACGCGAAGCGCAGCTGTTCGGCGTCGCAGGATCGTTGCCGTTCGTGTCGTTCGGCGCTTGGGAGGTGGAGGTCGTCGTGTCGTTCGTCGTGACTCAGTGCCGGCCGTTGCGCTCCGCTGACGTCACCCGCAGGCCTGAGGCGCGGAGCCGGACGATCAGCTCGCGTGACGTCACGAGCTCCGCGCCGAGGCCGACGAGCTTGTCGATCATCTCTTCGGGGACGTCGTAGTGGTCCTTGTCGAAGCCGCGAGCAGGGATGCCGGCCTCCCTCGCGATGGCGTGGAGCTCGTCGAGGTTTGTGTCGCTCACCAGGTGCCCCCAGACGCGGCCGTGCTTCGGCCACAGGGGAGGGTCCACGAGGATCGCCATGGGCCCGAGGGTAACCCGGCACCCCTGGTTGCGACTGGCGCAGCGAGGATGCGGGTCGGCCGACGTGTCCGACGGTCGGGTTGCTCAGGCCGGATCGGTCCGGACCTAGTACGCGAAGAGCCGGGTGGCCGCGGTCTCCGCGTCCGCGTACTGCCGTGCGGCGCCGTCGAGCGCCTGGGAGATGTGTTCGAGCGAGGCCTCGACGTGCACCTGGGTTGCCCGCCACTCCCCGAGGACGCCCTCGAAGGACGCTGCCGCCCCGCCGCGCCAGCAGGCCTGAAGCTCGGTGAGGTGGCGGAGCATGGCCGTCACCTCGGTATGGATGGCTGCGCCGGACATCCGTGCTGCGCCGGCCGCCTGGGCCACCTGCGCACTGTCGACCTCGAACCTCATCGGCTCCGTCCTCTCCGTCGGCCCCTGCTCGGCGGCGGGGGGTACGGAGGCGACGCTAGTGACGCAGGCCGGGCGCAGCCGTCGGCCTGGCTGCTGCCTGGGGACGGACCGGAGCGGCGCCGACCTGTGGGCCGGGCGAGCAAGGTGCCCGGGCGCGTTCGCGGGGCTGTCCCGTCGGTGGGCACAGGCGTACCGGGGTGGGACAAGCCCGCGGCGAGAACCCGAGGTGAGGGCTGCGCGTCGGAGGACGCGGTCGGAACCGGGTCAGGACCTGCCCGGCAGGTCCCGCTTCACCTCGCGCTCGGCGGTCTTCTTCTCGTGGCGCTTGATGACCGGTGCTGTGTCCCGCTTCGCCGGGGATGCGACCTCGACGCTGGAGCGGCCGAGGGTCCCGGCGACGCTGGGTACGCGGGGGATCCCGCGCGTCGACGTGTCCGACATGTCGATCTCGCCGGTCAAGGCCGCCAAGGCTGCCTCGACTCCCTCGGCGTGCACGCCGATCGGGATCGCAGCCTTGGGTGCGCCCTCGGCCGAAGCGTCGTCGCCGACCGGCTCGGGCGGCAGTGCCTCGAGCTCGCCGCGCAGCCGCTGCAGCTCGGCCTGGAGGTTCTGCCTGGCGGGATCCTCCCACGGCTGGCCCAGCGGGCTCGCAAACAGCTGCTTACGCCCGAGCAGCTTCGTCAGGATCGCGATCCGTGCCGTCACGTAGTCGCGCGTGGGGATGTGGGCGTACTCGGCCCGCACGTCCCGGCGGTACGCGGCGTAGCGCTGCGGCTCGACGGCGAGGGTCGCGAGCTCGGCGTCGCACAGGGCCTGGACGTCGACGTCGCCGACGTCCCGGTGCCGCGCGATGCCGGTGATGATCTCCTGGACCCGGGCGACATTCTCCGGGGGCACCTGAAGCTGCGTCAGCTCGGTGGCGGCGAGCTCGGCGCTGGCCGTCTCGTCCTCACCACCGCGCTGGGCGTAGGCGCTGTTCGGAGCCGAGCTGAACACGGCGCCGTGGTACCAGGCCGCGAGCCGCACGAGGTCCGGTGTGTGGGTCTCCTCGGCGAGCTGGTCGACCTTGGCCAGGACGTCGACGAGGTGCTTGATGTTGTGGTGGAAACGACCCGGCTCGTCCCAGCGCGCGAGGAGGCGGTGCGCGGCCGCCTCGAGGTCAGCACGAGATGCCTTTGAACCAGCGCCCACACAGGCGCGGATGAAGGCCGAGATCAACCACTGAGGTGCGTCGTTGACGCCCATACGTATGTCCTCGATCGGGAACCAAAGCGGCCCCATCGTAGACACTTCCGACCGGCGACCGTGCGCGCTATGTGAATGATCGACTTCTTGTCGTCGTAGCTGGGCTGCGCAAACGTCTCGGCCGGTCTCTTCCCGCGCGCCTCGTCCCGGCACCTCGAGCGACGGGGCTCGCGTGAGGCCCTCAGGCCGGGTCCCCGTCGTCGACGGCGATCGGCGGAAGCGTGAGCCGGATCGTCGTCCCGCCGCCCGGGGTCGGTCTGACGCGGACGGATCCGCCATGAGCAGCGACGATGGCCGCGACGATCGCCAGCCCGAGCCCGGTGCCGCCCGACGTCCGGGCGCGGGACGAGTCGATGCGGAAGAAGCGCTCGAAGACGCGCTCGGCATCCTGCTCCGGGATCCCCGGTCCGTGGTCGCGGACCTCGAGGACGACGTCGCCCGGGCGTCCCCGGCTCGCCAGCTCACCGGGGGAGGACGATCCGGGCGCCCTCGGATACCCGGGACCGGGTGCCGGCTCGCGCCCGAGCGCGATCTCGGCCGGCGTCCCGGGTGGGGTGTGCCTGGCGACGTTGCCGATCAGGTTGGAGACCACCTGGCGGAGGCGACCCTCGTCACCGAGAACGAGGACGTCGGCGACGGTGCCGCTGGCCGCGCCCGCGGTGAGGTCCACGAGCCGCACCGGGCGGCCCGGGTCGAGCGCCCTGAGGTCGGCGACGGCGTCCCCGGCGAGTACCCGCAGGTCGACGGGAGTGCGGTTGAGCGGCCGGCCCTCGTCGAGCTTCGCGAGCTGCAAGAGGTCGTTGACGAGGGCGCCCATCCGGATCGCCTCGTCCTCGATACGCCGCATCGCCGGAGCGATCTCGTCGCCCGCGATCGCGCCCATGCGATAGAGCTCGCCGTAGCCGCGCACGGTCGACAGCGGGGTCCGGAGCTCGTGACTGGCGTCGGCGACGAAGCGGCGCATCCGCTCCTCCGAGGCCGCCTGGGCGGCGAACGCTCGCTCGATCTGCGCGAGCATCCCGTTGAGCGAGAGGGCCAGACTGCCGACCTCGGTGGTCGGGGGCTCGGCGGGGACGCGCCGGGCGAGGTCTCCCGCCGCGAAGGCATGCGCGGTCGCCTCGACGTCGCGAAGCGGCTGCAGGGCCCGCCGGACGGCCATCGAGCCGGCCAGCCCGCCGAGGAGCACGATCGCCAGGCCGCTGACCATCAGCACCCGGCGGATCTGGGTCAGGGTCGCCTCGACGTCGCGCAGGGGGAGGGCGATCGCCACGCTGCCCGCCAGCCCCTGGACGCTTCGGACGGGGTACATCACGACGCGCCAGGACCCGAGCGGGCCCTGGCCGCGGGTGGTGAACGGCTCGCCTTGCCGGGCCAGCAGCTGTGCCGTCGTGAGCTCGGGGACGTTCGGCCGCCCGGCCAGCTCGAGGAGTCGGGCTTGGATGCGCTCCCTGGCCTCGCCCTCGGTGGGCGTGTAGAGGAGGTAGAAGTCGCTGGGGAGCTGGGACGCGTCCCTGTCCCGCGCGCTGGGGGTGGAGCGGGCCAGCTCGGCGGCGCTGGCGACCAGTCGCTCGTCGACGGCCTGCACGAGGTAGCCGCGCAGCAGGGTCACGGTGGCCGCGCCCGCGATGCCGAGGCCCGCGACGAGGAGCGCGGTGGTCAGCGCGGCGAGGCGGACGCGCAACGGCAGGCTTCGCCACTTGCCGCTCGCCCCGCTCGTCGGGGGGATCGACATCGGACTACTTGGTGGCCGTGCGCAGCACGTAACCGACGCCGCGACGCGTGTGGATGAGGGGCTCGCCCGGCTCGTCGATCTCCGGTGGGTGGTCGATCTTGCGGCGCAGGTAGGAGATGTAGGACTCCACGATGGCTGCGTCGCCGCCCCAGTCGTAGTCCCACACGTGGTCGAGGATCTGCGCCTTCGACAGCACGCGGCCGGCGTTGAGCATGAGGTAGCGAAGCAGCTTGAACTCGGTCGGGGACAGCTCGATCTCGCGGCCCGCGCGGCGGACCTCGTGCGAGTCCTCGTCGAGCTCGAGGTCGGCGTACTGCAGGACGGCTGTGTCATCGGCCTCGTCGGGGCGGGTCCTGCGCAGGATCGCGCGGATCCGGGCGACGACCTCCTCGAGGCTGAACGGCTTGGTCACGTAGTCGTCGCCGCCGACGGTGAGCCCGGTGACCGCGTCCTGGGCGTCATCACGTGCCGTGAGGAAGAGCACCGGGACGCGTTCGCCCTTCTCGCGCAGGCGGCGGGTGACCGTGAAGCCGTTCATGTCCGGCAGCATCACGTCGAGCACCACGAGGTCGGGGCTCATCTCGGTCGCGACCCGCAGGGCGGTGCCTCCGTCCGGAGCGACAGCGACCTCGAAGCCGGCGAACCGGAGCGAGGTCGCGAGGAGCTCGCGGATGTTCTGCTCGTCGTCGACGACGAGCAGCCGGGCCTCGGGCGCGCGCTTCTCATTCACGTCGACGATTCTGCGGGCCTTCCCTGGGAGTCGCCTGGGAGATCGCTGGGCGTGCCGTCGGAATCTTGGCCCGAGTGCTTCCGAGCGGGTCGGCGCGGTGCTGTCGCGAGAATCCCCACAAGTCGCTGCCCCGGGGCTCCGGCGCGGCGAGTCTGCAGGAACCGCCGAGGCCCGCGGCGGGGCGGAGCGACTTGTGGGGATTCTTGGGCACGCGGCACTGGGCACGCGGCACGCGGCACTGGGCACGCGGCACGCGGCACGCGGCACTGGGCACGCGGCACTCGGCACGCGGCGCGCGGCACTGGGCACGCAGCACGCAGCACGCGGCCCTGGGCACGCAGCACCGGCGGAAGGTGTCGCCCGTGAGTCGGCGCAGGTGCAGGCCCACGGAAAGGGGCCCAGCGGCACGGGATGCGGCGTGCGGGGCAGGAGTCACGGCGCACACGGAGGTCGCGCGGCAGTCGGCACGGGAAGTGCGGTGCCGTGCCCGGGTGACCCCGACGGGGGGCGAGCCCAGCACCGGCGGTCGACAGAGGTCGACCCCGGACATGCCCGGCGGAGCGTGCCCCGGGGTCGCCTCGTCAGAGGTAGCGCAGCGGGTCGAAGTCCTCGATGGAGATGATCCGGACCCGCGGCAGCACCGAGGTGAAGGCGCCGACGTCGTCTTCCATGTCGAAGACGTTCAGCCCTCGCCCCGTGAGCTCGGTGAGGTGTCCGTTGAGGAACTCGCGGAAGCACAGGATCCCGACGCGGCGCCCAGGGGTCAGCAGAGAGTCCATCTGGGGCAGGAAGTCGCCGTCGTGGCTGGCGAGCAGGACATCCCCGTCCCTGCCGACGAGGGCTTCCAGCGTGCGCTGGATACCCATGTCCACGACCTTCTCGTCGCGGCCACCGGAGAGCGGAATCGGGTGGTACCCCATGGCGAGAAGTGCCTGGATGAAGCTCAGTGGCATCTGCCCGCTGCTCGCGTTGAGGAAGAACAGCGCCGTGACGGGCTGGTCCCACAACCTCTCCGCGAACTCGCTGACACGGTCCCAGCGGGGCCGCTGCTCGGGGTTCGGCCGGTGGCCGAGGACGCTCACGCCGAGCGTGGCGTCGATGTTCTCGCCGTCGACCAGCACGTAGGTGCGGCGACCTGAAGCGTCTGACATGGCCTCAGCCTAGCCACGGGGCACAACTGCGGCGTCCCACCCGCGTTCGCAGTGGGACGCCGCAAAGGCCGTGGACTCGCGTCAGTCCTGGATGCCGCCCTTGAGCGCGGCGAGACGGGCCTCGACCTCGAGATCGTCGCCCGCCGACGCCAGCTGCTCGAACTGCGCGTCGAGCGAGGAGGCTGCGAGCTCGGACTGACCCATGACCAGCGCCTCGTCGCGGCGGACCTTCTCCTCGAAACGGGCGAGCTCGGACGTCGGGTCGAGGACGTTGATCGAGCCCACCGCCTCGTGGACCTTGGCCTGCGCCTCGGCGGACTTGGCGCGCGCGACGAGCTGGTCGCGCTTGGTGCGCAGCTCGCCGAGCTTGTCCTTCATGTTCGCGAGGCCGCTCTTGAGCTTCTCGACGATCTCGCGCTGCGAGTCGATCATCGGCTGGCTGTCGCGGATCTCGTTCTCGAAGTCGATCTGCTTGCCCAGGGCGACCTTGGCGAGGTTGTCGAACTTGTCCGCACCGGCTGCGTCGCCGGCTGTCCGGAGCTGGTCGGCCCGCGCCGAGGCGGCCCGCGCCTTCGCGTTCCACTCGCTCACGGCCGCGCGGTCGGCCTCCTGGTCCTGCTCGGCGAGGCGCAGGTTACCGATGGTCTGGGCGATCGCGCCCTCCGCCTCGACGATGTTGCTCGAGTAGTCGCGGATGAGCTGGTCGAGC
>JAHECE010000061.1 GCA_024641895.1 Actinomycetales bacterium | reverse complement strand
CCTGCCGGTGGCCGGGGCAGCCGCCGCCGGCCCGCGCGAGGCCGTGCGCGTGACCGTCGACGGCGTCGTCCAGGGGGTCGGCTTCCGCCCCTTCGTGTGGCGGCTGGCCGGCGAGCTGGGGCTCGCCGGCAGCGTGCGCAACGCCGCCGGCCGTGTCGAGGTCGAGGCCGCGGGCCAGTCCGCTGCGCTGGCGGCGTTCGTCTGCCGGCTGCGCACGGACGCGCCGCCGCGTGCCCTCGTCGAGCACGTGGCCATCGAGCCGCTGGAGGCCGTGCGCGCCGTGGTCTGCCTTGCTGCGCCCGGCTTCAGCATCGAGAAGAGCGTGACCGGCGGCGCGGCCGACCGGCTCTTCCCGCCGGACATCGCCACGTGCGACGAGTGCCTTGCCGAGGTCGCCGACCCGGCGAACCGTCGCTACCGCTACGCATTCACCAACTGCACGAACTGCGGTCCCCGCGCAACGATCATCGACGACCTCCCCTACGACCGCGCCGCGACGACCATGGCCGCCTTCCCGATGTGCCCGGCCTGTGCAGCCGAATACGCCGACCCCGCGGACCGTCGCTTCCACGCCGAGCCCATCGCGTGCCCCGCCTGCGGTCCACGCCTTGCCTATCGGCCGACGGGCGCGGCTGCCCAGGAGGTCGACGACGACGCCCTGGCGGGCGCCGTCGTCGACCTCCTGGCCGGTCGCGTCGTCGCGGTCAAGGGGCTGGGCGGGTACCACCTCGCGTGCGACGCGACGAACGAGGCGGCCGTCGCCCTCCTTCGGGAGCGCAAGCGGCGGTGGGCCAAGCCGTTCGCGGTCATGGTCGCCGGGCTCGCCGAGGCGTCCGGGCTCGCGCGCGTCGGTGAGCTCGAGCGCGACCTGCTCACCGGTCCGGCTCGGCCCGTAGTGCTGCTCGAGGCCCGCCCGGACGGCGAGCCGACCCTCGCGCCGTCGGTCGCCGTCGGCAGCCCTCGCCTGGGCGTCTTCCTGCCCTACACGCCCCTGCACCACCTCATGCTCGAGGCCGTGGGGCGCCCCGTCGTCCTGACCTCGGGGAACCTTTCCGACGAGCCGCTCGCCACCGACGACGAGGACGCCGCCCGCCGCCTCGCCGGCCTCGCGGACGCGTTCCTCTCCCACGACCGCGAGATCCGCGCACGGTACGACGACACGGTGACCCGCGTGGTCGCCGGGCGGGAGTCGATCGTCCGGCGCGGACGCGGCTACGCACCCGAGGCGCTGCCCCTGCCGGTCCCGACGTCGTTGCCTCTGCTGGCCGTCGGCGCGGAGCTCAAGCACACCTTCACGCTGGCCCAGGGCGCGCGGGCCCATGTGGCGCCGCACAACGGCGACCTGGAGGACCTGCCCACCTACGAGGCGTTCCTGGCCGGGCTCGGGCACCTCGGGCGGCTGCTGGCCCTCGAGCCGGCGGTGGTCGCGCACGACCTCCACCCGGAGTACTTGTCCACCAAGCACGCGGTGCGGTCCTTCCCGGCCGACCGCCGGATCGCCGTCCAGCACCATCACGCGCACGTGGCCTCGTGCGCGGCTGAGCACGGGATCGTCGAGCCCTTCATCGGCGTCGCCTACGACGGGCTCGGCATGGGCGACGACGGCACCTTCTGGGGCGGCGAGGTCCTCCTTGCCGACCTCGCCGGGTTCCGGCGCGTGGCACGGTTCGCCCGGGCGCCGATGCCGGGGGGCGCGCTCGCCGTCCGGCGGCCCTACCGGATGGCGCTGGGTTACCTGTTGGGCGCCGAGGACGTGGCGGGTGCGGACGGCGCTCGACGGCCGCGGGCGGACGACGACGCCGTGCGGCGCACCTGGTTCGACCGAGCCGGTCTCGACTCACGCCCCCGTGACGGCGCACTCGACGCCGTCGTCGGTCCGGACGGCGACCTGGTCGCCGACTTCGTCGGCCGTCTCGACCCGCGCGAGGTCGAGACGGTGCGCACCCAGGTACGGCGCGGGCTCAACGCGCCCGTGGCGTCGTCGGCCGGACGGCTCTTCGACGCCGTCGCCGCCCTGCTCGGGCTTCGGGACGTCGCCGAGTACGAGGCGCAGGCCGCCATCGACCTCGAGGTCGCCGCCGGCGATCTCCGGGCCGAGGCTCTTCCCTACGCCCTCGACCGTGTCGGCGACCTGCTCGTCTACGACCCCCGACCGACGCTGGCGGCACTGCTCGAGGGCCGCGCCCGCGGCGTCGGCCGCGAGGATCTGGCGGCGGCCTTCCACGAGTGCATCGTCGAGGTCACTGCGGAGCTCGTGGCGGACGCGCGGGCCGCGTCCGGGCTCGACGTCGTCTGCCTCTCGGGAGGGGTGTTCCAGAACCGGCGCCTCGCGACGTCGTTGCTGGAGCGGCTCGCGGCGGACGGGTTCGAGGTCTTTGTCAATCGGCTGGTCCCGTGCAACGACGGAGGGATCAGTTATGGTCAGGCGGCCGTCGCCGCCGCACGGATGGCTACGGCCGCGGGCCAGGGGTCGCAGACCCCCGCCGCGCGCGCCTGAGGAGGAACCTGCCATGTGTCTTGGAATCCCCGGCAAGGTCATCGAGATCCGGGACGACGCCACCCTGCTGATGGGCAAGGTCGACTTCGGAGGCGTCCGCAAGGAGGCATGCCTCGCCTACACCCCCGACGTCAGGCTCGGTGACTACGTCATCGTGCACGTCGGCTTCGCCATCAGCCAGGTGGACGAGGCGGAGGCGCTCAAGACGCTCGAGATCCTCGAGCAGATGGGCGACCTCATCGCCCAGGAGCTCGCGACGATGGGCCCGGGTCAGAGCGAGCCGGCCGTCGTCTCGGACGAGGCGCCCCACGCGGACGCCGTCGTGGGCGGGCCCGCCGGTGCGGGGGTGCCGGCGTGAAGTACCTCGACGAGTACCGGGACCCGGTGCTGGCGAAGAAGCTGCTGGCGGAGATCCATCGGATCACCACCCGGCCGTGGACCCTCATGGAGGTCTGCGGCGGGCAGACGCACACGATCGTCAAGCAGGGGATCGACGAGGCGCTGCCCGAGGGCGTCCGGATGATCCACGGCCCGGGCTGCCCCGTGTGCGTGACACCGCTCGAGCAGGTGGACAAGGCGCTCGCGATCGCCGCCCTGCCGGGCGTGATCTTCACGAGCTACGGGGACATGCTTCGCGTCCCCGGCTCGACCACGGACCTGCTGGCCCTCAAGGCGCGCGGCGCCGACGTGCGGATCGTCTACTCGCCGCTCGACGCGCTCAAGATCGCGATCGCCAACCCGGACAAGCAGGTCGTGTTCTTCGCGGTCGGCTTCGAGACCACCGCGCCGGCCAACGCCATGGCGATCGCCCAGGCCGCGGCGCGGGGCATCGACAACTACAGCGTGCTGGTCAGCCACGTCCTCGTGCCGCCGGCGATGACGGCCCTGCTCGACTCGCCCACCAACCAGGTGCAGGGCTTCCTCGCCGCCGGGCACGTGTGCGCCGTGATGGGCTGGACGGAGTACGAGCCGATCGCCGAGAAGTACCGGGTGCCCATCGTCGTCACGGGCTTCGAACCCCTCGACCTTCTGGAGGGCATCCTCATGGCGATCCGCCAGCTCGAGGAGGGCCGCTTCGAGGTCGAGAACCAGTACGCACGCGCGGTGAAGCGGGACGGGGCGCCGCTTGCGCAGAAGCAGATCCACGAGGTCTTCGACATCGGGGAGCGCAAGTGGCGGGGCATCGGGGCGATCCCGGACTCCGGTTACCTGCTCCGGGCCGACTACGCGCGCTTCGATGCGGAGCAGAAGTTCGAGGTCGGGCAGATCCACACCAACGAGCACCCCGCCTGCATCGCGGGCGCCATCCTCACGGGCGAGAAGGTGCCGCTCGACTGCACGGCGTACGGCACCCTCTGCACCCCGCAGAAGCCGCTCGGCGCTCCCATGGTGAGTGCGGAGGGCACCTGCGCCGCGTTCTACGCCGCAGCCCGCGGGCTCGGCGCACGGAAGGTGACGGTCGGATGAGCGGGAACGGGTCCGGGAACGGGCTGGGCGCCGTCGTCCCCGACGGTTCGGCCGCGGTGACGGGCGCAGGGTCGGGCTCTGGGGCGGGCGCCGTCGGTGGCGCTGGCGCGTTGCAGGAGGCTGGCCCTGGCCCTGGCCCTGGCCCTGGCCCTGGCCCTGGCCCTGGCCCGGCGGAGACGGTGACCATCGACGCCGAGTCACTGGCCTGTCCCGTACCCATCCCCGAGGGCGCCAGGGTCATCCTCGGCCACGGCTCGGGCGGGCAGCTGTCCAACGCCCTGATGCGGGACGTCATCGGGCCGTCGATCGCGGCGGCCGCGCCCGGCGGGCCGCTCAACGATGCCGCCGTGGTCGATGTCGCGGGCGCCCGCCTCGCCTTCACGACCGACTCGTTCGTGGTGAGTCCGCTGCGCTTCCCCGGCGGGGACATCGGCGAGCTCGCCGTCAACGGGACGATCAACGACCTGGCGATGATGGGTGCTCAGCCGCTGGCGCTCTCACTGGCGTTCGTGATCGAGGAGGGCTTGCCGCTCGAGGAGCTCTCGCTGATCGCCGCGTCCGCCGCGCGCGCTGCGGCCGCCGCCGGCGCGCAGATCGTCACGGGCGACACGAAGGTCGTCGGCCGTGGCGCGGCGGACAGGCTCTTCGTCAACACGGCCGGGATCGGCCTGGTCCCTGACGGCGTTGCGCCGGCGGCCGACCGTGCTCGGCCCGGCGACGCGGTGATCCTCTCGGGGCCGATCGGTCTGCACGGCGTGGCGATCATGAGCGTGCGCGAGGGACTCGAGTTCGAGGTGGAGATCGCCTCCGACACCCAGTCGCTGGGCGCGCTCGTCGCCGCGGTCCTGGCGGTCGAGCCCGATGTCCGGGTCCTCCGCGATCCGACGCGGGGAGGGCTCTCCTCGGCGCTGAACGAGATCGCCGAGGCGTCGGGTGTCGGGATGGTGCTGGACGAGGCGACCGTGCCGGTTCCCGAGCCCGTGCGAGCCGCGTGCGAGATGCTCGGCCTCGACCCCTTCCACGTCGCGAACGAGGGCAAGTGCGTCGCGATCGTGCCTGCGGAGTCGGCGGACGCCGTCGTCGCGGCGATGCGGTCGGTGCCCGAGGGCGAGGGTGCGGTGCGCATCGGGACGGTCGTGCGAGAGCACCCCGGAATGGTGACGATCCGGACGATCGTCGGCAGCGAGCGGATCGTCGACATGCTGGTCGGGGAGCAGCTGCCGCGCATCTGCTGAGTGGGTCCTGGCTGCCGTGCGGCGCGTGCCTCGGGTTCGCAGGCGCGGGTCGGCGCTGGCTTCGACCCCTGCGTTCGCGGGGGCCGCTCGAGGGCCTCGGCACCCGGTTCGCAGGTGTTGTGCGGCGCGTGCCTCGGGTTCGCAGGCGCGGGTCGGCGCGTCAGCCAGGAGAGCCGGCCGTCCGGAGCACGGCCCGGATCATCGTGAGCATCTCGTCGCGTCGCGCGAACTGCGATGCGTCGACGATGAGCAGCGTCCAGCCGGCCCTTCGGATCGCGTTCGCGCGGGCGCGGTCGCGGACCACCTGGTCTCGTTCGTCGTGGTGAGCACCGTCGTACTCGAGCGCCACCCTGAGCTCGGGCCACGCGAGGTCCACCCGCGCGACGAAGCCGCCTTCCGCCGTGCGAACGATGTGCTGCGTGACGGGCCGCGGCAATCCGGCAGCCATGCAGGCCACGCGGAGCTGCGACTCCCGCACGGACTCGGCGCGCGGGTCCACCAGGTCCAGCGCCGGTCGCACTCGGCTGAGCCACCGAGTCCCAGGGTGAGCGGCGCTCACCGCGAGCACCTGCGTCCGAGTCACTCCGGTGGCCCGGACCAGCTGGTCCAGCTGGGGGACCGTGTCGAGCGGGGCGCCCGCCCGCGCGAGGTCGAACGCGGTCCGGGCGGCACTGGTAGTCGGGCCGAGCGCGAGCGTCACGGTCTCGCCTGGCGGCAGGAGCGCTCGACGGATGCGCAGGTGGGAGCGATCGCGCGCCTTGTTGCCCGGGGGAAGGATGACGTCGACCGGAGCCGTCGACTTCGCAAGCTCCACCCCGTGGGCCCACAGAGCGCTCAGCCCGGCGAGTGCAGCATCGCCGGGGAGAACCTGGCGCGCTGCGAGGATCCGGTCGAGGTGGGTGATGTCGCCGGCCCGCCGGTGCACCCCGCGCAGCATGCGCTGATACGAGGGGCCCCGCAGAGTGTCCGGGCTGATCACGTCCAGTGCCTGCGTGCGGGTGAAGGGGCCGCGCGACAGCGCCGCGGGGACGGCTGCGGGTCGAGTCATGGTTCGAGGGTCCGACGCCGAGCCTGCGCGAGGCTCGCCGGCCGACCCCGCCTGGGGACGGGCCGACGGTCACGGCGTCGGGGGAGGGAGGCGAGTGCTCCTCCGTCGAGGCCCAGCCCGGCCGGCCGGTCGAGTGCTGCGTTCGGGGGGTCGGGTGTGCCGAGGGGTGCTGCGTTCAGCGCGCCGGGACCCCGGGGGCGGCAACCCCCAGCGCATCCAACGCCGCCGCAGTGGCGCGGTTCACCGCGTCGGCCACGCCGGGCGAGAGCGGTTCGCCGTGCTCGAACCCGGACGCGGCGATCCCGATCAGCACTACTCGTGGCGGCAGTCGTTTGAGGGCCCGCGCGAGCTCGACGGCGGCCGCGAGGCCGAAGGCGTGGGTCCCGCCCCGGCCGGTCCTCGCCCAGGCGTCCTCCGGAAGCGGCGCGACCCCTTCGCCGGTCTCGAGCACGATCAGGTCGCCCGGAGCCGAGCCCGGTGACAGCACGGCATCGATGATGACCACCGCGCTCGCGCCGGTCATCGAGACCACGAGGTCCGTGGGGTCCTCATGGGCGAGCACGCGGACGCCGGATGGGTGGAGGTCTGCGATACGGCGCGCGACTACCGGACCGACCGCGTCGTCCCCGCGGTCCGGGGAGCCGAGGCCCACCACGAGGGGACCGAGAGCGTCGACGTCGGGAGTTCCCACGCCCGTACCGACGGCCGCACCCGAACCAGGCACCGGAGCACCGGTTTCGCTCCCAACACCACCCGCCGCAACACCACCCGCCGCAACAGGGAGGGGCCCCCGAGAGGAGGGCCCCTGTCCTGTGCTCACGTCGACGTCACTTCCGATCCACCGTCAGGTCGAGGAAGTGCGTGGCGCAGGAGATGCACGGGTCGTAGTTCCGGATCGCCTGCTCGCACCGGTGGGAGAGCGCGTGGTCGTCGAGCTCGTGCCACATCTCGACCATCGTGCGCAGGTCCGCCTCGACGCTCGGCTGGTTCTGCGACGTCGGCGGGACGATCTGGGCGTCCTTGATGATCCCGGCCTCGTCGATGATGTACCGGTGGAAGAGGACCCCCCGCGGGGCCTCGCTGGCGCCGAAGCCCTCGCCGGCCCGCGCCGGCACCGGGACCGACGGTGGGACGCCGTCCACCCAGCCGTCGATGATCCGCAGTGACTCGTGGTACGCCTCGACGAGCTCGACCCCGCGCACGATGATCGACTTGAACGGGTTGCGGCACGTCTCGCCGAGCCCGGCCTCCCGAGCCGCGTCCTGGGCGAGCGGCGAGAGCCGGTCGAAGTTCAGGGTGTAGCGCGCGAGCGGGCCGACGACGTACGGTCCACCGCCGTCCAGCGTCGCGTGCAGCGCGTTGGAGTGGGCGACGTGCTGCTCCTGGATGTGCTTGGTGAAGTCCTGAACGCGGAAGGACTTGCCGGCGGTGGTGACGACGTCGCCCGTCTCGATCGGGTATCCCCACTCGGACCGGAGCGAGAGGTACTCGTACGGCTGCTCCATGTCGGGGAAGTCGAACGTGGAGACGAGCTTGACGGCGGCGAGGGCCTCCTCGAGCGCCTGCTCCAGCTTGGGCCGGAAGGCCCGGAGCTCGGCGACGCTGGGCATCCGGTAGAACCCGCCGAGCTTGACGTTGATCGGGTGAACCGAGCGCCCGCCGACGATGTCCATCAGGTCGTTGCCGGCCTTCTTCATCCGCAGCGCGCTCTCGACGACGGCGGGGTAGTCGGCCGCCATGGCGATGGCGCTCTCGTAGCCGAGGAAGTCGGGCGCGTGCAGCAGGAACATGTGCAGCGCGTGACTCTCGATCCACTCGCCGCAGTACAGGAGCCGTCGCATGAGCCTGATCGCGTCGGGGACGGTGACGCCGCAGGCGTCCTCCATCGCCCAGCACGAGCTGGTCTGGTAGGCCACGGGGCAGATCCCGCAGATCCGGGCGGTGATGTCCGGGGGCTCCGTGTACGAGCGCCCGCGCAGGAATGCCTCGTAGAAGCGCGGCGGCTCGTAGATCCGCAGCTGGACGTTCGTGACCTTCCCGTCGCGGTACTCGATGTGCATCGCGCCTTCGCCCTCGACGCGGGCGAGGGTGCCGACGTGCATCACCTGCCCGCCGTCGGTCAGCTTGTGGCTCATGAGTGAGCCCCCTCCTCGAGGCCGGGCTCGTGCCGTTCGCTCTCACGGCGGAACGGCTCGGACGCGGCGTTGAACGTGCGGTAGATGCGCATGACCTCGGCCTCGCTCATGCCCCCGAGCAGCAGCCGGTCGGCGAGGGAGGACGTGTTCGGTGAGTCCTGCGGGCCGAAGCAGCCGTAGCAGCCTCGGTCGAAGGCCGGGCACAGGGCGCCGCACCCCGCCTGCGTGACGGGTCCGAGGCAGGGCGTGCCGTTGGCGACGGTGACGCACACGGTGCCTCGGCGCTTGCACTCGACGCACACGCTGTACGAGGGGATCCGGGGCTTGCGGCCCTGGATGGAGGCCGCGAGCACCTCGAGCAGCTGGCGCTTGTCGATCGGGCAGCCCCGCAGCTGGAAGTCCACGCTCACGTGCGCGGCGATCGGCGTCGAGCGGGCGAGCGTCGAGAGGTACTCCGGGTGCGCGTAGACGATCGAGCGGAACTCGGCGACGTCCCCGAAGTTGCGCAGGGCCTGGATGCCGCCGGCCGTCGCGCACGCCCCGATCGTGATGAGGGTGCGGGAGACCTCGCGCACGTGCTGGATGCGCTCGACCTCCTCCGGCGTGGTGACCGAGCCCTCGACGAGCGAGACGTCGTAGGGACCCTCGACGACGGCGCGGGTGGCCTCCGGGAAGTAGGCGATGTCGACTGCCCCCGCGACGGCGAGCAGCTCGTCCTCGCAGTTGAGGAGGGTGAGCTGGCAGCCGTCGCACGAGGCGAACTTCCAGACGGCGAGCTTCGGCGTCGCTTTCGACACCGGCGGTGTGTCGCCGTGGGAGTGAGAGTGTGGCTGGGTCGTGGTGGTCATCGCGGGCCTCGTCTCAGAGCTCGGTGCGGGCCATCAGGGGAGCGAGGCGGTCGTAGGAGAGCACCGGCCCGTCGACGCAGAGGAACAGCTCGCGCAGCTGGCAGTGCCCACAAAGGCCGACCCCGCACTTCATGTTCCGTTCCATGGACAGCCGCAGCCGTTCGGGCCGCACGCCGCGGTCGGCGAGAGCGGTGGCCGCGAAGCGCATCATCACCTCGGGGCCGCAGACCATGGCGAGGGTGTTGCTCGGGTCGAAACCGGCACGCGAGACGAGCTGCGTGACCAGCCCGACCCGTCCGCGCCAGGCGTGCTGGCCGTTGTCGACCGTGACCTCGACGACGATCCCGTGCTTGCGCGCCCAGTCGTGCAGGTCGTCGCCGAACAGGATGTCCTCCGGCGTCCGGGCGCCGTACAGCAGCACCACGCGGCCGTACTCGGCGCGCTGGGCCACGAGCTCGAGGATCGCGGGTCGCAGCGGCGCCAGGCCGATGCCGCCGGCGACGAAGACGACGTCGCCGCCCTTGCCGTCCTGGACCTCCCAGCCGGTGCCGAAGGGTCCACGGACGCCGAGCACGGTGCCCGGCGGAGCCGTCGCCAGGGCCGAGGTCACGGAGCCGACGTTGCGGATCGTGTGCTCGAGCAGGTCGGGACAGGCGGGGTCGCCGCTGATCGAGATCGGCGCCTCGCCGACCCCGAAGGCCTGCAGCATCGTGAACTGCCCTGCGGCGAAGCGCAGCGGAGCGCCGTCGGCCGCCTTGAGCTCGAGGGTGTAGGTGTCGCGGGTGTCCTGGCGGGTACGCGTGACGACGAACTCCCGCGGAAGCATCGGGTCGGTGCGGACCGCCCTCGTGGTCGACGGCGACCCTGCGGTGTCTGGGCCTGCGAGGCTAGTCATCGTTGCCCCCGTAGACGTCCATGAGGCGGATGCGCGCCGACTGCAGGCGGTGCAGCATCACCTGAGCGACCCGCTGCAGCAGGGCGTAGCCGACTGCCGGGTCCGCCTCGCTCTTGGCCCGCAGGCACGTGGCGTCGAACGCAACGGCGCTCACCTCGCTGGTCGCCTTCGCGTCGAACATCCAGCGGTACGGCGGCACCAGCCACGACCAGCCCACGACGTCGTCCTCCTGCGCGACGTCGACCACGCGCGGACCGGCGGGCGAGCTGACTTCCAGGCTGACCCTGCCACGGCGGACCACGTAGAAGGTGTCTGCGGGCCCACTCTCGTGGAAGAGGTAGTCCTGCGGGTGGAAGTGGACGTTGACCGCGCACCCCGCCAGCAGCTCGATGGTCGAGGCGTCGAGGCCGCCGAAGAACGGGTGCTGCGGGAGGTACTGCTCGATCGTCTGCACGGTGATCCCCTAACGGCTCGTTCGGGTGCTGGTGGTGCTGGTCTTGCCCGGCAGCGACGCACGCAGCGCGGCGGCCTCTGCGGTGATGTCGATCGCTGCCGGGCACCAGGTGATGCACCGGCCGCAGCCGACGCACCCGGAGCTGCCGAACTGGTCGACCCAGGCCGCGAGCTTGTGGGTCATCCACTGGCGGTACCTCGACTTGGTCGAGTCCCGGACGGTGCCTCCGTGGATGTAGGAGAAGGAGGCGGAGAAGCAGGAGTCCCACACCCGGTGCCGCTCGGCCGACGTCCCGTCGAGGTCCGTGACGTCCTCGACGTTGGTGCAGAAGCACGTCGGGCAGACCATCGTGCAGTTCGTGCAGGCGAGGCACCGGGCGGCCACGTCGTCCCAGTGGGGGCTCTCCGCGGCGGCGTAGAGCACGTCCCGCAGCCCCTCGGTGTCGAGGGTCCGGCCCATGCGGCCGACCGCCTCCTCGACGACGGCCGCCGCGGCTGCGAGGTCGGAGTCGGCGGCCTCGAGTGCGCCTGCCTCGATGAGGAGCTCGGCGCCGCGCTCGCTGCCGACCTCCACCACGAACCGGTGCCCGGCGTCGTCGAGGATCTCGGTGAGCGCGAGGTCGAACGAAGCGTCCTCGCGGGTCGTGGGGGAAGGCCCGGTGCCCATCGAGACGCAGAAGCACGTGCCGCCGGGGTCCGAGCAGGCGACCGCCACGACGAACGCCTCGGCGCGCCGGGCGGCGTAGTGGACGTCCCCGAACTGACGGCTCGTCAGGACCTCGTCGTGGATGCCGATGGCGCGAAGGTCGCACGAGCGGACGCCGAGAAGGGCATACGGACCGGTGCCGGTCGTCGTCGTCGTGGTGCCTGGCTCCGGGTTCTCGACGGTCACGCTCCCGTTGCTCCGCCGGCTGCGCCACAGGAGCTCGTTCGCCGGGAAGAGCACCGGCTTGGCCGACTGCGCCCCCGAGGCGAAGCCGAAGAGAGCGTCGTCGTCGCGCCTGCGCAGGCGGTAGTGGGCCGCGTCCTGCTCGTCGCCCCAGCCCCGGGGCAGGTCGTCGATCGATGCGATCGGTGCGTTGACGATCGAGCCGGTACGCACCGTCGGGCCGATCACGGTGTACCCGCGAGCGGACAGTGCATCGATGAGGGCCTGGAGCCCCCCGAGGTCGATCACACGCGTTTCGTTCATGGCGCCTCCCGCGTTCGTGCTCGCACGCTATTGCGCCGGTGTGACGACGCACCGGGACCAATGTCGCGCGTAGCGGCCCCGGTTCGGGCAGCACCACGGTCGGGTGCGGCGGACGGGGTGGCGGCGGCCCCGGCGCGAGGGTTTCGGAGCCGGGGGATGGCAGCGCGCCCCTGCGCTGCGGCGCGGTGACCGATGCACGCCGAAGGCCGGG
>JAHECE010000274.1 GCA_024641895.1 Actinomycetales bacterium | reverse complement strand
CGGCGTCCTCGCCGGCTCGGTCGGCGTCGGCGACGCCGCAGCTCACCGCGCGTTCAGCGCCGCGTCCCGACGCGCGTCTCGGGACGGGGCGTCCGCTGACGGGCCCAGAACGGGGCACGTACGAGGCGAACCTGGGTGTCGACCTCTCGGGCGTTCGGGTGCACGACGGGCTGGCCGCCAAGCATGCGGCCGCGGCGCGCAGGGCGCACGCGTTCACGTTCGGCAACCACGTGGTGCTCGGACGCACGGCGCAGGTCGGAGGGCCGGGTCCGCGGGCCGCGGTGCTGGCCCACGAGCTGGTGCACGTCCGGCAGCAGGCCGTCCCGAGCGGGCTGAGCGGCGCGGGGTCGGCGCGCGGCCCACCGTCCCGCGCGGGTTCCACCGCTACCTGCGCCCCGGTGGGCTCCGGCGCACGGCTGGGGGTGCAGTGCTGGGACGCAGGAGACCTCGTGCCCGGCTTCGTCTCGGACGCCGCGGGTGCGGTGGCCGACGCCGGTTCTGCGGCCGTCGGCGCCGTCGTCGACGCAGGGGAGGCTGCCTTCGACTGGGTGCTGGACGGTGTCCGTTCCGCTGCCCGAAGCCTGCCCGGGTACGACCTCGTCGCCCAGGTCATCGGCCACGACCCCATCAGCGGCGAAACCGTCTCGGTCGAGCGCAACGGACTCATCGAGACGCTGCTCACCTACGGGCCGTTCGGCCCCGCCGTCTCGGCGGTGCTCGAGGCGGCCGACGTCATCGCAGACGTCTTCGCGACCATCTCCGCCGGGCTCGAGCAGAACCGGCTGACGTTCGCCCGGATCAGGCAGGACATCAGCGCCGCGTTCGACGAGTTCACGCTGAGCAACGGCATCGCGGCCAACCTCGCGATCGTCCGCCGCTACGTCGACGCCTTCCTGTCCGACGTGCGGACTTTCGTCGGTCAGATCGCGGACCGCGTCATCGAGATCGTCCGCTCCGTCGTCGTCACCCTCGCCGAGCCCCTGCTCGAGTCGGACCAGATCAAGCCGATCTGGGACCTGACCAAGCAGGTGCTGCACTACGACCCGCTGCGCGGGGTGCCGGTCGAGACGCCGACCGTGGAGATCCTCGCGAACTTCCTCCGCCTCATCGGCAAGGAGGACGCGCTCGCGCAGATGCAGGAGCGCGGCACGCTCCAGCAGACCGCCGACTGGCTGGACGCGCAGGTCGCGACCTTCGCCGGGCTCGTCGGGCAGCTCGGCCAGCTGTTCACGGCCGCGTGGGACGCCATCCAGCCGGCGAACCTGCCGAACCTGCTGACCAACCTCGCCTCGCTGGCGCAGCAGGCGTTCAGTCTCGTCCAGGGCGTCGGCGCTTTCGCAGCGACGGTCATCCTCAAGGTGCTGGAGCTCGTCAAGACGTCGCTGCTCGGGTGGCTGAGCGAGCACGCGCACACGATCCCGGGCTTCCACCTCGTCACGGTGATCATCGGCAAGAACCCGTTCACCGGCGAGGCCGTGCCGTTGACGGCCGAGAACCTCATCAAAGGCTTCATCACCCTGCTGCCCGGCGGCGAGGAGACGTACACGCAGCTGGCGGAGTCGGGCGTCATCGCGGACGCCGCCTCGCGCATCGAGAGCGCCATGGCAAGCCTCGGGATCACGCTCGAGCTCGTCACGAGCACGTTCCTCGGGGTGTGGAACGAGGTCACGCTCGAGAACCTCCTGGCGCCGATCGAGACGTTCACGCGCATCCTCAACCTGTTCGGCGAGCCGATCGCGCGGATCTTCGCGTTCATCCGGGTGGTCGTCGGCGTCGTCATCGAGCTGATCCTGCGGTTGATGAACTTCCCGACCGAGCTCATCGGCTCGATCATCAGCAACGCCTTGGCTGCGATCGAGGACATCAAGCGCGACCCGGTCGGCTTCCTCGTCAACATGCTGCAGGCCCTCAAGGCGGGGTTCCTCGGGTTCTTGGACCACATCGGGACGTATCTGCTCGAGGGCCTCGCTGCGTGGCTGTTCCGCGGGCTCGGCCAGATCGGGATCACCATCCCCACGCAGTGGAGCCTGCAGGCGGCCTTCGACCTGGTGCTTCAGGTGCTCGGGCTCTCGATGGAGGTCATGTGGCGCAAGCTGGGCGAACACATCGGCGAGGAGCGGGTCGCGCAGATCCGCGGGGCGATCGGGATGCTGTCCGGTGCGTGGGACTTCATCAACGACGTCCAGGAGCGCGGGATCGTCGCGATCTGGGACTACATCGTCAGCCAGCTCAGCGGGCTCTGGGACATGGTGCTGTCGGCGGCCCGGGAGTGGATCATGACCCGGATCATCGCGGCCGTCACCGCGCGGCTGATCTCGATGCTGGACCCGACGGGCGTGATGGCCGTGATCAACGGCGCGATCGCGTTCTTCGACGCCGTGCAGTCGGCCATCGAGTACATCCGCGAGATCCTCGAGATCGTCAACATGTACGTCTCGACCCTGGCCGCCGTGGCAGCCGGCAACATCGAGCCGGGCGCGCGGATGATCGAGCAGGGGCTGGCCGCGGCGGTGCCGATCGCGATCGGGTTCCTGGCGAACCAGGTCGGCCTGGGCAACGTCCCGGAGAAGATCGTCGAGATCATCCAGGGCCTGCGGCAGATGGTGGAGCAGGCCATCGACTGGCTCATCACGCAGGCGTTGCGCCTCGGGCAGGCCGCGCTCAACGCGCTGGGGATGGGTGGGGACGAAGGCGGTGCGGCGGCTGGTGGCGGACCGAAGCATCAGGCGCAGGCGTTGCTCCGATCGCGGGCCACCGGGCATGAGGACCCGACCGAGCTGGCGGCCCTGCTCGCGTCGATCAAGACCGAGCTTGCCCCTGCCGGTCTGCACGACCTGGCACTCCGGGGCCCGGCTGCCGATGGCGGCTACGAGGTGGTCGCCTCGGCGAGCGAGTACCAACGTCTGGCGGCGTTCGTGCCGGCACTGAGCGGACCTCGTGCCGTGCAGATGCGCGTCACCCTCCATACCACGCCCGGGGAGGAACCGCTTGCGGGCGCGACGAGCCTGCTCACGGGCCGGGCCGCCGTCCGGGACTCGGCCGGCGGCATCGGACTGGACAGCGCCGGCAACCCGGTTCTCGAGACCACGCACCACGCGTTGCCGCCGGTCACCGACCAGCAGGTACGGGTACGTGGCTCGCGGACGCCTCCGGGACGGACCACCTCCGGCGGTGTGGCGCTGCCGCCGCAGCCTGGCGCGAACCGGAT
>JAHECE010000060.1 GCA_024641895.1 Actinomycetales bacterium | reverse complement strand
CGGGCAGCATCGCCGCAGTCGAGCGGTCCAAGGTCTTCTCCGGACCGGACAGGTCCGTCATCGAGGAGCGTGAGCAGACCGCGGTCCTGAGCGGCAGCTCGACGTCGCGGCTGCCTCGCACGCCGGCCTCAGCAGACGGCGGAGGCACCCACGGCGACCAGTAGGACGGTGACCCGGTCGGACCGTCCGGAACCGGTCGAGACCCGCGAGGTGCGGCGAGTCGGCCCTATTGCTCGACGTCGTCGTCGACCCAGTCGAAGGTCTTGGTGACGGCCTTCTCCCAGTTGCGGTACCCGCGCTCGCGCTCGGCCTCCGCGAGCTGCGGGCTCCATCGCTCGCCCTCGGCCCAGTTGTCGACGACGTCCTGCTCGCCCGCCCAGAAGCCGACGGCGATGCCCGCGGCGTAGGCCGCACCGAGCGCCGTGGTCTCGGCGACCCGCGGCCGCACGACGTCGACGCCGAGGATGTCGGCCTGGAGCTGCATGAGGAGCCGGTTGGCGACCATTCCGCCGTCGACCTTGAGCTCGGTCAGGACGACGCCGGAATCCGCTTCCATCGCGTCAACGACCGCTCGGGTCTGGAACGCCACGGCTTCCAGCGCCGCGCGGGCGATGTGGCCGAGGTTGACGAACCGGGTCAGGCCGACGAGGGCACCCCGGGCGTCTGAGCGCCAGTACGGGGCGAACAGCCCCGAGAAGGCCGGGACGAAGTACGCGCCCCCGTTGTCCTCGACCGTGGCAGCCAGGGACTCGATGTCCGCAGCCTCCTGGATCACGCCCAGGTTGTCGCGGAACCACTGGACGAGGGCGCCCGTCACGGCGATCGAACCCTCGAGGGCGTACACGGCCGGTCCGTCGCCGACCCGGTAGCAGACCGTGGTCAGCAGGCCGTGCTCCGACGGCACGGGCTCGGTCCCGGTGTTGAGCAGCATGAAGTTGCCGGTGCCGTACGTGTTCTTGGCCATGCCGACCTCGAAGCACGCCTGGCCGAAGGTCGCGGCCTGCTGGTCCCCGAGGATCCCGGCGATAGGCACGCCCGGGAGCAGCCCACCGGCCCGGCCCACGCCGTAGACCTCGGAGGAGGACCGGATCTCGGGGAGCATCGACAGCGGGATCCGCATGTCGTCGGCGATCTCGGCGGCCCAGGAGAGGGTCGCCAGGTCCATGAGCATCGTCCGCGAGGCGTTGGTGACGTCCGTGACGTGCACGCCACCGTCGACGCCGCCCGTCATGTTCCACACCAGCCAGGAGTCGACGGTGCCGAAGACGAGCTCGCCGCGCTCGGCGGCCGCGCGCGCCCCGTCGACGTTGTCGAGGATCCACGTGACTTTCGGGGCCGAGAAGTAGGTCGCCAGGGGCAGCCCGACGCGGGCCTGGTACCGCGCGCTGCCCTCGGCGCCGCCGAGACCGTCGACGATCCGCTGCGTGCGGGTGTCCTGCCAGACGATTGCGTTGTAGACCGGTTCGCCGGTCGCGCGGTTCCACACGACGGCGGTCTCGCGCTGGTTGGCGATGCCGACGGCGGCGACGTCGCGTGACGTCGCCTCGCCGCGAGCGAGGGCGAGCGCGACGACCTCGCGGACGTTGGCCCAGATCTCCTTCGGGTCGTGCTCGACCCAGCCCGGCCTCGCGAGGATCTGCTCGTGCTCCTTCTGCCCCGTCGCGCGGACGCTCCCGGAGTGGTCGAACAGGATCGCGCGGGTGCTGGTGGTGCCCTGGTCGATCGCGAGGATGTACGGCGCCATGGTGTCTTCCTTCATCACGTCGGTCTGTCCGATGCACCCGGGCCGCAGCGCCCGGCCGCGGTGACGGCTCAGGTGTGGTCCGCCAGGACGTGCATCGGGGCGATGTCGGGCGCGCTGAGCCGGACCTGTTCCGCCCCGCCGTCGTCGTTCTGCTGCTCGGCGGCGGACTCCGCCTCCGCCCGAGCCGTGTAGGCGGCGATCTCCCGCGCCCGCCGGACCTCGTCCCAGCCGAGCAGCTCGCCGGCGAGCGCCGCGATCTCGGGCAGGGCGGCGACGCCGCGGTCGGGCAGCTCGTAGCTGAGGCGCGTGCGGTGCGCAAGGATGTCCTCGAGGTGCAGCACGCCCTCGTGGGTCGCGGCGTACGCGATCTCGGCCCGCAGGTAGTCGGGGGCGTGCTCGAGCGGGGTGGCCAGGTCCGGCCGAGCCTCCATCGAGTCCACGAGCTCGGACAGCAGCGACCCGTACCGGTGCAGCAGGTGGTCCACCCTCCGGTGGGTCCAGCCGTGCTCGTCCGCCCAGACCTTTGCCGTGCGGTTCAGGACCTGGAGGCCGACCGCGCCCATGAGCGGGATCTCGTCGGTGATCGACGGCAGGCCCTCGGCGCGCTCGCCGAGCGCGAAGTCGACGGCGTCCTTGGCCATCACCCGATAGGTGGTGAGCTTGCCGCCGGCGATGACGGTCAGGCCGGGGACCGGCGAGGCAGTGGTGTGCTCGCGGGAGACCTTGGCTGACGAGGTGCCGGCCTTGGTGCCGGGCTGCAGCAGCGGCCGCAGGCCGGCCCAGGTCCCGATCACGTCCTTGCGGGTCAAGGGGGTCTCGAGGACGGCGTTCGCGTGGTCGAGCACGTAGCTCACGTCCGCCGCGGTGGCCACGGGGTGCTGCAGAGCGTGCGTCCACGGGGTGTCGGTGGTGCCGATGACCCAGTACCGCGCCCAGGGGATGATGAACAGCACCGACTTCTCGGTCTTGAGGATCAGGCCGACCGTGCCCCTGATCCGCTCCCTCGGGACCACGAGGTGGATGCCCTTGGAGGCGAGCACCTTGAGCCCGCCCTCGGCGCCGGACAGGGACTCGGTCTCCTCCGTCCAGACGCCGGTCGCGTTGATGACCTCGCGGGCCTTGATCGTGTGCCGCTCGCCGGTCTCCAGGTCCTCGACGACGGCGCCGCTCACCCGGCCCATCCGGGCCCGGGTGAGCTCGACGACCTGGGCCCTCGAGGCGGCCAGCGCGCCGTACTGCGCGGCTGTGCGCATCACGGTGAGGACGAGGCGGGCGTCGTCCACCGAGGCGTCCCAGAACTGGATGGCGCCGACGGCGGCGTCGTGGCGCAGGTCGGGGAAGGCGCGGCGCATGCCCGACCGGGTGAGGTGCTTGTGGAACGGCATCGCCCGGCGGCGACCGCTCGCCGTCGCCAGGGTGTCGTACAGGGCGACGCCAGCCCCCACGTAGGCCCGCTCCCAGACCCGGTTCTCGAGGGGGTAGAGGAACGGGACGGGCCTGACGAGGTGGGGCGCCAGGCGCGTGAGGAGCAGGTCCCGCTCGGTCAGGGCCTCGTGCACGAGGCTGAAGTCGAGCATCTGGAGGTAGCGCAGGCCGCCGTGGACCAGCTTCGACGACCTGCTCGAGGTGCCGCTGGCCCAGTCCTGGGCCTCGACGATGCCCACGCGCAGTCCCCGGGTCACGGCGTCGAGCGCGAGGCCGGCCCCGGTGATCCCCCCGCCGATGACGAGGACGTCCAGCCCGGCCGGGTCGCTCATCCGGGCCAGGGCGTCGCTGCGGGACTTCTGCGTCATCACCGATGTCGCCAACTGCGGGCTCCCTGGGTTGGTCTGGTGCCGGCCCGGCGGCGCGGCTGTCTCGTGGCGGGCCTCGCCAAGACGGTGTCCCTGCCGCCCGGCGATGCCATGATCTCGGGATGAGCGCAGGAGTGGGGGGCATTGAGGCCACGGACGGCCCCGACGTCGTCGTGCGGCCGGCGATGCCTGCTGACGTCCGAGCGATCCGCGACCTCGTAGAGCCGTACGCGCAGGAGCGCATCCTCATCCCGAAGGAGCTGGTCGGCTACTTCGAGTCGGTGCAGGAGTTCGTGGTCGCCGAGGTGAGGTACCCCGACGGGCGGCGGCAGGTCGTCTCGTGCGGTGCGCTCCACGTCATGTGGGACGACCTGGCGGAGATCCGCACCCTGGCCGTGCACCGGGACTGGCGCCGGCGCGGCATCGGGCACCGGGTCATCGAGCTGCTGCTGCGACGGGCCCGGGACCTCGGCCTTCGCAGGGTCTTCTGCCTGACCTTCGAGGTGGGCTTCTTCCATGCGCACGGCTTCGAGGTCATCGACGGCACCCCGGTGTCGCGGGACATCTACTCCGAGCTGTTGCGGTCCCACGACGACGGCGTCGCAGAGTTCCTCGACCTGGCGCACGTGAAGCCCAACACGCTGGGCAACACCCGGATGCTGCTGCACCTCGGCTAGCCGGCGGCGGGCCCTGGGGCGAGGCTTCGTCGCACCAGGAGCAGGGCGACGGCGACCTGGGCGCTGACGAGGGCGCCGAGCAGCGCGCCGAGGGCCGCCGCGGTGTCGACGAGGGTCCAGGTGGCCGCGACGAGCACGCAGATCACCAGCAGCGCCCGCGCGACGAGGGCGAGGCCGTGGCGAACCGTCTCGCAGGTGCCCACGGCTGCCGCGGCGTCATCGGCGGTGGCTGCCGAGTCCCGGGGCGGCGCGTCGACCCCTGAGCCCGGGCGCCCGGCGCTGCCAGGGGTGGCCACCACCCGGCGCAGACCGAAGCCGACGACGCCGGCGCCGGCGATCGCGCCCGCCTGACCGACTCCGAGCAGGGCGAGACCGGAGGCGAGAGAGTCGGCCGAACCATCGGCCAGGCCGAGCATCGCGACGGCGAGCAGGCCGAGGGCCAGCGCGGCGCCGCAGCACACGAGAAGGGCCCGGGTGAGGGAACGCAGGGTTCGAGCCACGACGACGTCGGGCGGCGGGGCGAGCACGGCGGAACGATATCGCCGGGGGTGCGACAGCTGAACGGGCGACCTCGCTCGACGCCCCGGCGACGGGGGCAGCGCGGCCGGCACGGGGCAAAGGCCGCGTCCGAGGGCGCCTGTCGTGGATACGGTCGTCACGTGCACGTTCGGCGCGCGACGCGTCCTGCTCCGGGCCGGGGCGGGCGCCCCGGCGCGCCGTGAACGCCGTCGTGGCCTTCGGCGGCTTCGCCCTGGGGGCGACCGTCATCTTCCTCGCGGGTCGGCGCCTGTCGTTCTACGGCGACCGGATCGCGGTCATCTCGGGTTGGGGCGGTGCCTGGGTCGGCCTGGTCCTGATGGCCGCCGTGACCTCGCTGCCCGAGCTGATGGTGGGGATCAGCTCTTCGGCGGTCGTCGGGTCGGCGGACCTCGCCGTGGGCGACGTGCTCGGCAGCTGCGCCGTCAACCTCTTCATCCTCGCCGCGATGGACGCCTTCGTCCCCGAGCATCGGCCGATCCTCGGCGTGGCGTCGGGTTCGCACGTCCTGGCCGCCGCGCTCGGGATCATCTTGCTCGCGCTGGTCGGGGTCGGGCTCGTCATCCCGGGCACGATCGCCATCACGCCGTGGATCGGCCTGTCGTCGGTCGTCTTCATCGTGGTGTACCTGAGCTCGGTGCGCTTGATCTACCTGCACGCCCGCCGCTCCTGGACCCTCGAGGACATCCCGGCCGCCGCTCTGGAGGGCAGCATCCGCGGTGCGGCAGGCGAGAGCGTCCCCGGCGCGGTGCAGGCGCCCGCCGAGCCGCTGACCAAGCGCGTCGTCGTGCGCCGGTATGTGCTCTTCGCCGGAGTCATCGTCGTCGTCGCGACCACGCTGCCGTGGTTCGCCGAGCGCATCGCGGTGGTCACCGGCCTGCAGGAGTCCTTCGTCGGAACCCTCTTCCTGGCGATCTCGACCTCCTTGCCCGAGGTCGCGGTGTCGCTGGCCGCCGTCCGGATCGGTGCGGTGGACCTCGCCGTCGGGAACCTGCTCGGCTCCAACCTCTTCAACATCCTGATCCTGGCGCTCGACGACGTCGCCTACACCCGTGGTCTGCTGCTCGAGGACGCCTCGCGCGTCCACCTCGTCTCCGTCCTTGCGGCGATCAGCATGTCCGCCGTCGTCATCATCGGGCTGACGTACCGCCTGCGTGGGAAGCGGTTCCTGCTCGCCTGGGACGCGGCTCTGGTGCTGCTCGTCTATGTCGCCAACGTGATCGTGCTGTTCAACCTCTAGCCGTCGTCACCCGGTCGCGGCCGGGGGGCGATGCGTCGGCAGGCGGTGGCCGCCGTCGACCGCTTCGGCGAGACCGTCGGCGATGAGCGAGGCCAGGGCCCGGTCTCGCTGCCCCCCCTCCGGCCAGGCCCGGGCCAGGAGGTCGGGCGGAGGTGGCGCGTCCGGGTGGGCTCTGAGCACGGCCATCAGGGCCCCGCGCGCCTGCCGGTCGGTGCCGTGCCAGGCCTGGGTGTGGCGCCGGGAGGCGTGGGCGTCGGCGGGGAAGCCGGCCGCGCGCCACGCGCAATCGGCCGCCAGCGGGCAGGCCTCGCACCGAGGGGCGCGCGCCGTGCACACGAGGGCGCCGAGCTCCATGACGGCGACGTTCCAGGTCGCCGACGTCGCCGCGTCCTCGGGCAGCACAGCCTCCGCCCGGTGTCGCTCGGCGCGCGTCTGGGTCGGTGGGGGCAGGGCCTCGGCGCCGAGCAGGCGGCCCAGCACCCGGCGGACGTTGGTGTCGAGGACCGGGACGCGATCGCCGTAGGCGAACGCCGCGACGGCCGCCGCCGTGTAGGCGCCGATGCCGGGCAGCGCGAGCAGGTCCACGGCATCGCGCGGCACCTGGCCGCCGTGGTGGTCGACGACGGCGCGGGCGCAGTCGAGGAGGCGTAGCGCCCGGCGTGGGTAGCCGAGGCGGTCCCACGCGCGGACGACGTCGGCGGGGGACGCCTCGGCGAGGTCGGCAGGGGTGGGCCATCGGTCGAGCCACCGACGCCACACCGGCTCGACGCGCGCGACCGGCGTCTGCTGAAGCATCACCTCGCTGACGAGGACGCCCCATGCATCGACCTCGCTGGACCGCCAGGGCAGGTCGCGACGGTGCTCGGCGTACCAGCCCAGGGTCCGGGCGTGCAGCCGCTGAGCCGTCGACATCGGACACAGTCTGCCTTGCGCGGCGGCGCGCTGCGACGGCACGGCGCGTCGGTGCTGTGGCGCGACCTCCCGCGCAATACCGTCTGCGGCGTGAGTACGACTGGTCGCCCTCCGGGGGGGTCTTCGGGGCCCACCCCGGGCAGGTCCGGGGGGCGTCCGTCCGGAGGCGCCCGTCCCGGCACTGCCCGTCAGCCCGGAGGCGCCCCGCCGGCAAGGTCGGCGGTCTACCGCCGTCGCCGGCTCGTCGTCGGGCTCGTCGCCTTCCTCGTCCTCGTCGCGCTGGGCTTCGGTATCGCGGCGATCGCCGGGGCCTTCCGCGGCGACGGTGAACCAGCGGGCGACGCCACGCCGGCGCCGACGGTCTCGGCCAGCCCGACCGTCACCGCGACGGCCGGCTTCCAGCCCGAGGCCTGCCTGCCCGGGGTGCTCGAGATCCGCGACCGCGAGGGCACGGCCTCGTTCCCCGTGGGTGCCGCCGTGCCGTTCGACATCACGCTGACCAACGGTGGAACGGTCCCGTGCCTGGTCGAGGGCGGATCGGCGACGCTCGGCGTCGTCGTCTACTCGGGCTCGGACCGCATCTGGTCCTCTGTCGACTGCCCGGCGGAGCCCACGGAGCGCGAGCTGCTCCTCGACGTCGGTGACGCGGCCGATCTCCAGGTGACGTGGGATCAGGTGCGCTCGGCGCCGGGCTGTCCTGAGGGGCAGAGCGCCGCGCAGCCGGGGTCCTACAAGGCTCTCGTGACGCTCGACGGCGGAGGCTCGGCCGCGCTCGGCTGGGAGCGGGCCTTCACCGTCGAGTAGCGGGCACCGCGGGTCGTCGCGACCCCGCGCCTCCCACGGCCTGCAGGGCCTGCAGGGCCGTGGCTAGACGAAGCGCTCGAGGATCGACGACTCCGCGAGGCGGGAGAGCCCTTCCCGAACCATGCGTGCGCGTTGCGCGCCCACACCTTCGACCGTTTGCAGGTCGTCTACGCCGGCCGCGAGGACCCGCTGCAGCGAGCCGAAGTGTCCGATCAGCCGGTTGATGACGTCGCGGGGCAGGCGCGGCACCCGGCTCATGAGGCGATACCCGCGGGGCGACACCGCGGAGTCCAGCGCCTCGCCGTCCTTGCCTCCGATGCCGAGGACCGTCGCGATGGTCGGTAGGTCGATGAGCTCGCTCGAGGCGAGCGCGCCGAGGTCGGTCAGCACGGCCTCGAGCCTGGCGGATCGCTGGTCGTCGACGTAGTCGCGGATGACGAACTCGCGCTCCGGCCCGATTCCGGCGATCAGCTCCTCGAGCTGAAGGGACAGGAGGCGGCCGTCCGTGCCGAGCTCGGCCACGTACCCGGAGATCTCCGTGGAGATCCGGCGGACCATCTCGAGCCGCTGCACGACTGCGCACACGTCGCGGACCGTCACGAGGTCTTCGATCTCCAGGGCGGACAAGGTGCCGGACACCTCGTCGAGGCGTGACTTGTAGCGCTCGAGAGTCGCCAGGGCCTGGTTGGCGCGGGAGAGGATGGCGTCGGGCTCTTCGAGAACGAAGCGCTGGTGGTCGACGTACAGCGCGACGATGCGCATCGACTGGCTCACGGAGATCACCGGCAGGCCGGTCTGCTTCGCGGCCCGCTCGGCCGTCCGGTGGCGCGTCCCGGACTCGCTCGTGCTGATCGAGGCATCGGGGAGCAGCTGGACGGCCGCCCGCAGGATCCGCTTGGCCCCGTGGTCCAGGATGATCGCCCCGTCCATCTTGGCCAGCTCGCGAAGCCGCGTCGCCGAGAACTCGACGTCGAGGACGAAACCCCCGGAGCACATCGTCTCCACGGTGCGGTCGAAGCCGAGGACGATCAGCGCGCCGGTTCGTCCTCGCAGGATCCGCTCGAGACCGTCCCTCAGCCTGGTCCCGGGCGCGACCGCGCGGAGCGTGGCGAGGAGTAGGTCCTCGGACGGGCGTTCGGCTGCCACGGTAGTGCACACCTCGTTGTCGCCTGGCGGTCGTTGGGTGCAGGTCTATACCCTCAGCGTCCCGTGCGCATCCTATGGGTCTCAGTTCACCGACAGGGTCGACATCAACGCTGCTGCGGCCGCTTCCGTGAGGTCCGCGACCTCGGTCACCAGCAGGCCCTTGGGTGCCACGAGCTTCTCGCCCCGGCGGGTGAGCGGAACGACCGCCTCCCGGAATCCGAGCCGAGCCGCCTCCGCGAGCCGGCGCTCGAGGCCGGCCGTCGGTCGTACCTCACCTGCCAGGCCGACCTCGCCGATCACCACCAGCTTGTTCTTCAGCGGCACGCCCGCGTGGGAGCTGACGAGGGCGAGAGCGACCGCGAGGTCGGTCGCGGGCTCGACCGCCCGGGCGCCGCCGACGGTCGCGACGTAGACGTCGTGCCCCGAGGTGTCGAGACCGAGTCGGGCCAGGAGTACCGCCAGGGTCATCGCGACGCGACTGGAGTCGACGCCGGAGCTCGTCCGACGCGGGGTGCCGAGTGTCGAGCGCGTGACGAGCGTCTGGATCTCGGTCGGCATCGGTCGGCGCCCCTCGAGCGTGACGGTGATCGAGGTGCCCGGGATCTGCTCGGTGCCGGCCGAGAGGAACAGGCCGCTCGGGTCGGCGAGGCCGATGATCCCCGAGTCGCTCAGGTCGAAGCAGCCGACCTCGTCCGTAGGCCCGTACCGGTTCTTCACGGCACGCACCATGCGCAGCCGCGAGTGCCGGTCGCCCTCGAACTGGCAGACCACGTCGACGAGGTGTTCGAGCACGCGCGGGCCGGCGATGCTGCCGTCCTTCGTGACGTGGCCGACCAGCAGAACCGGGAGCGACCGCGACTTGGCCACGGCGATGAGAGCAGCGGCGACCTCCCGGACCTGGCTCACGCCACCCGCCGAGCCGTCAACCAGTGCCGATGCGACCGTCTGGACCGAGTCCACGACCAGGAGGGCCGGGCGCACGTCGTCGACGTGCGCCAGAACCTGAGCAAGGTCGGTCTCGGCCGCGACGAGGAGATCCGGGTGCACGGCGCCGATCCGATCCGCACGGAGTCGGACCTGGCTCGCCGACTCCTCCGCCGAGACGTAGAGGACCCGGCGGCCCTTGGCGGCGGTGCGGCTGGCCACGTCGAGGAGCAGGGTGGACTTGCCTGCGCCGGGCTCGCCGGCCAGGAGGACGACCGCGCCGGGGACGAGCCCGCCGCCCAGGACCCTGTCGAACTCGTCGACGCCGGTCGGCTGGGCCCGCGCCCCTGCGGCGTCGACGTCGGCGATCGGGCGCGCCGGTGTCGCGACCTGATTCGCCGCGGAGGTCTTCGGGCCGGACTGGGCGTCGCCTGTCTCGGCCAGGGTGCCCCAGGCCTGGCACTCCCCGCACCGCCCGGCCCACTTCGCGGCCGTCCATCCGCACTCCGCGCACCGGTAAGCGGCGCGTGCGGCCTTGGGGGTGGTTCGTGCCGCCGTTGTCGTCATGGTCGCGACGGTATCCGGGACCTGCGACATCCGGCGTTCTCGCCCCGCCTCACGGGCTGTGTCGCTCCGCGGCCGTAGTCTTCACGGACACCAGCGTCAGGGGGAACGATGAGCACGATGCTGAGGGAGCCGCAGGAAACAGCGCCGCGCCGCCGACGTCGTCCGCGCCGCCGGCGGCTCGGCCGGGCCGGCTGGATCGTCATGGCCGTCGTGCTCGGGATCGCAGCGGCCGGCACCGCCGTCGTCCTCGGTAACAGGGCGCCCGTCGAGGCCGTCGAGCCCCCGCCGCCTGTCGTGCTCCCGGTGCCGACGCCGACCGTCCAGGCAGCAGAGCGCGAGAAGGTGACCGCCTTCCAGCTGTCGTTGCCGGACGAGGTGCTGGCGTTCGCCGTCGCGGGCCAGGTCGAAGACGGCGAGCTCCTCGACGCGGGTGCCACCGAGGCCTACGTGCTGACCTACTCGGACGGTGCGCTCGAGGTGACGTTGCGGACGAGCCAGTGGCCGAGCGTCGAGGAGGCCCTCGACGCCAGGACGAGGCTCGAGGCGGCCGCGGTACCGAGCCTGGCTGCGCTCGCAGAAGCCGCCGGACCCGCGGACGGCACGGCGTCGGACGGCGGGGAGGCCGACGCCGTGACCGTCGACCCCGGCGCACCGGTCGACGTCCGGGAGGAGCCGGTGCTCGTCGGCGGAGCAGAGGTGGGCCGCCTGGTCATCTCCGGCCGCGCGCTCGAAGCCCGCGCCCTCTGGACGAACGGGGCGACCGTGCTCGAGCTCCGCGGGCCGGGCGCCGTCGTCCCGGCCCTGTACGACGCCTTCGGGATGTGAGGATGCCTGCATGGAACACGCACAGCCGCTGACGGCCCGACGCGTCGCGCTGATCGGCACGGGCGTCATGGGCGGCGCCATTCTCACCGGCCTGCTCTCGTCGGCGACACGACCGGAGGACGTCGTCGTGGTCGACGCCGTGGCGCATCGTGCGGCCCAGGTCGCAGCGGAGCACGGGATCGCGCACGCCGCATCGGTCGCCGTCGGCGCCACCGGAGCCGACGTCGTGATCCTGGCCGTGAAGCCGAAGGACGTCGCGGGCGTGCTGGGCCAGCTCTCGGGCATCGGCGCCGGGACGCTCGTGGTCAGCGTCGCGGCCGGCCTGGGCACCTCCTTCTACGAGAGTCGCCTACCCGCGGGCGTCCCGGTGGTTCGGGTCATGCCGAACACGCCGGCGACGATCGGCCAGGGGATGAGCGCCATCAGCCCGGGCGCGCGCGCCGAGGAGCACCACCTCGCGCTCGTCGAGGCATTGCTGGCCGGCACGGGCGCCGTCGTCCGCGTGGCCGAGAGGGACCAGGATGCCGTGACGGCGATCTCCGGCTCCGGTCCCGCCTACGTCTTCTACGTCATCGACGCGCTCGCGGAGGCCGGTGTCCTGCTGGGGCTGTCCCGCGAGCTGTCGACCACTCTGGCGACCCAGACGGTGCTCGGCTCGGCGGCGCTGGTGAGCCGGACGGGCGAGCACCCGGCCGTCCTCCGGGAGCGGGTCTCGTCCCCGGCGGGGACGACCGTCGCCGCTGTGCACCGGCTCGACGCGGCCGGCGTCCGCGCGGCCTTCGTCGATGCCGCCCGCACGGCACGCGCCCGCGCGCAGGAGCTCGCCCGCGAGCTCGACCCAGGCTCCTGACGCAGACGAGGAGTCCTTCTCGCCGGGGCTGGG
>JAHECE010000059.1 GCA_024641895.1 Actinomycetales bacterium | reverse complement strand
GGCCTCGGCACGGTGATCTGGGCGGCGTTCGGGGTCGTGAACGTCCCCGTCCGCACCCAGGAGGCGGGCTTCGCGATCATCGACGACGCCACGATCGAACTCACCTTCATCGTCGCCAAGGCACCGTCCGCCGTGGCCCGCTGCCGGATCCGGGCCCTCAACCCGTCCTTCGCCGAGGTCGGCGCACGAGACGTGCTGATCGGCGCCAGCGAGTTCGGATCCGTGCAGGTCAAAGCCGAGATCGCGACGAGCGAGCGGGCGACCACCGCCCTGGTCCAGGCGTGCCGGGTGCTCGCCGGGCCGTAGGCCGGGACGGTCGCGTCGAGGCTGCGAATCGCCGCCCGACGGCGGCATTGGTACGATTGACGTTTGCTGCCGGCGGCCACAACGGGCGTACGGCACGAGCAAAGCCGCCGAACTGGACCCGCACGATGTGGGATCCACACCGATCACCGACGCCCGCGCTCGCCCACGCGCGCCGGGCGCACGCGCGCATGACCAAGGAGGCACCGTGGCCCAGACCACGTGGTTGACCCAGGAGGCCTACGACCGCCTGAAGGCGGAGCACGACCACCTGGCGGGTGCAGGCCGTGCCGAGATCGTGTCCAAGATCGACGAAGCCCGCTCGGAGGGCGACCTCAAGGAGAACGGCGGCTACCACGCCGCGCGGGAGGAGCAGGCCAAGCAGGAGGCTCGCATCCGCCAGCTCGCCGAGCTCCTCCGTGGCGCCCAGGTCGGCGAGGCGCCCTCCGACGACGGCACCGTCGAGCCCGGCATGGTCGTGACCGCCCTTGTGGCGGGCGACGAGATGGCGTTCCTCCTAGGCTCGCGAGAGGTCGCCGGCGGCACGGACCTCGACGTGTTCTCGGAGCGCTCTCCGCTGGGGGCAGCGATCCTCGGCAAGAGGGTGGGCGAGAGCGCGTCGTACCAGGCGCCCAGCGGAGCGACCATCACTGTCGAGATCGTGGCGGCCAAGCCCTACGGGTCCTGATCGGGCCACGACGGCGCGGCGCTGATCGGCGCGGGGCTGATCGGCGCGGGGCTGATCGGCGGCCCACGGCACCGCGCTGGGCCCGTCACGGCGACCGCACGTCGTAGCCCGCGTTGGCGAGCCGTTCGAGGACCCGGGCGCAGTGGTCGGGCCCCTTGGTCTCGATCTCCGCCTCGATCTCGACCTCTCCGACGAGCAGCTCGACGCCCGTGCGCACATGGCCCACGGTGACGATGTTGGCGCCCGTCGCCGCAAGGTGACCCAGGAGGGTTGCCAGCGACCCGGGCCGGTCCGGGATGCGCACCCGCAGCTGCAGGAAGCGTCCGGCGACCGACAGGCCGTGCCTGAGCACGTTGAGCAGCGCGAGGGTGTCCACGTTGCCGCCGGAGAGCACGATCACGACGGGCGCCTCGAACGCCGTCGGCGCCTCGAGCAGCGCGGCGACCCCGACGGCAGCCGACGGTTCGACAACGAGCTTCGAGCGCTCGACGATCGAGAGCAGCCCGCGGGCGATCTGCTCCTCGCTGACGGTGCGGATCTCGTCGACCCGGTCCCGGATGATCGAGAACGGCACGTCGCCCGGGCTCCCGACGGCGATCCCGTCCGCGATGGTGTTCATCCTGCTCAACGGCACCGGGTGCCCGGCCTCCAGCGAGGCCGGGTAAGCGGCGGCGCCGGCGGCCTGGACCCCCACGACCCGCACGGGGGCTCCGGGTCGCTCGAGGCCGCGGGCGACGCCCGCGAGCAGACCGCCCCCACCGACCGGCACGAGCACCGTGCGCACGTCGGGCACCCTCTCGAGGATCTCGGGGCCGATCGTCCCCTGCCCCGCCACGATGTCGGGGTGGTCGAAGGGGTGGATGAGCACCCTGCCCGTCTGCGCCGCGACGGCGCGCGCCTCGCGCAGGGCCTCGTCGACGGTCGACCCCCAGAGCCGTACCTCGGCGCCGTAGTTCTGGGTGGCCTCGAGCTTGGGCAGGGCCACGTCCACCGGCATGTAGACCACGGCGGACATCCCGAGCAGCTGGGCGGCGAGCGCGACGCCCTGTGCATGGTTGCCGGCGCTGGCGGCGACGACGCCCCGGTGCCGATCCTGCGGACTCAGCCGGGACATCCGGACGTAGGCGCCGCGGATCTTGAAAGAACCGGTGCGTTGGAGGTTCTCGCACTTGAGGTATACCGGCCCGCCGACGAGATCGGAGAGGGCTCGGCTGTGCTCCAGGGGCGTGACGAAAGCGATGCCGTCGAGGATGCGTCGGGCCCGCGTGATCGAGGCCAGGTCCACCAGCGGCACGGGCCGCCCCCTTCGCCTTCGGCGCCGCCCGGGCACCCCGGGCACTGTCCAGCCCTCGCACTATCCCACCGGCCGCGGCTCATGCCCATACCCGGGCTGCCCACGGTCGACGCGAATCCCACGGTCCTGTGGTCGGCGACCGCCGCACCCGCACGTTCCGCACCCGCACGTTCCGCACCCGCACGTTCCGCACCCGCGACGGGAAGTCTCCCGTGCCGGGAACAGGCCACGGAGCCGCCACGTTGTTCAGGACGTCGGCCGCAGGACGACCCCCGGCTGCCTGTTGTACGCCCGGCGAGAGAGGTGAGGCGCGGATGTTCGGTTCGCTGCTCAAGACACGGATGGTCGCTCCCGAGCGCGCGCTGCCCGGGAGGGACGACTACGCGTTCGCGGTACCGGAGCGACACACCGTGCTACGAACCTCCTTGCAGGGCCCCTGGCCGCCGGGCACCGCCGTGCTGTCGGTCGGCATGGGCTGCTTCTGGGGCGCCGAGCGCGCGATGTGGCGCCTGCCCGGGGTCGTCACGACGGCCGTGGGCTACCAGGGTGGCTACACCCCGTTTCCCCTCTACGAGGAGGTCTGCAGCGGCCTGACCGGCCACACCGAGGCCGTGCTCGTCGCCTACAACCCGAGGGTCCTCAGCCATGGAGACCTGCTGCGGGCGTTCTGGGCGGGGCACGACCCGACCCAGGGCTACCGTCAGGGCAACGATCGGGGCACGCAGTACCGGTCGGCGGTCTACACCACGGTGCCCGAACAGGCGGCGGCGGCCGAGGCCACCGGCGAGAGGTACCAGGCGGAGCTCTGGAAGGCCGGCCTCGGCGACATCACCACTGAGATCCGGCCGGCGTCCACGGCGGGCCCGTTCTACTACGCCGAGGGCTACCACCAGCAGTACCTCGACAAGAACCCGCGCGGCTACTGCGGCCTGGGCGGCACCGGCGTCGCCTGCCCGGTGGGCCCGCTCACCGACCAGCGCTAGGTGGCGCGACCGCGCTCGCCCGAGGCAGGCCGCGGCGGGCGGGTGGCTCGCAACCGAGCATGACGAAGGCGGGCCCTCCTGGGAACCAGCAGGCCCGCCTTCGTCGCGCTCAGGGTCGGACGACTACTCGACACCCACGACGTCGACGACGAAGACCAAGGTGTCCGTGCCTCGAATGCCGGCCTGCGGCACGCCCCGGGGGCCGTAGGCCTCGTGCGGCGGGATGGAGAGCAGCACGCGCGACCCGATCGGCTGGCCCACGAGCCCGGCGTCCCAGCCTCCGATGACGGCGCCGACACCGATGGGGAACGAGATCGTGTCGCCGCGGTCGTAGGAGTTGTCGAAGACGTGCCCGCCCCAGGTCTGGCCCAGGTAGTTCACGACGATGGTGTCGCCGGACTCGACCAGCGCACCGTCGCCAGGCGCTAGAACCTTCACCTCCAGCTCGGCGGGCGCCGGGTTGGAGGGGAACGTGAGAGTCGGCTTGTCGCCGAAGGAGCCGGAAGCGGCAGGGAGTTGAACAGTCATGCGGCCACACTAAAGGCACGCAGCACACCGTCGCACACCCGCCCGGGGCGCCTCAGGCGTCGAACGCCTTCGCCTGGTCGATCCAGCTCGTACAGGTCTTCGCCGTGAGGCCGATCACCGGGCCGTGCCGGCTCTCGATCATCTCCAGTAGGTTCTCGGGGTTGCGGTGCCGCAGCTCCTTGATCGAGTCGACGCCGATGTTCTTCAGCATCTCCGCATACTTCGGCCCGATGCCCTTGATGTGCGCCAGGTCGTTCTCCACGTGCGCCATTGCCACGCCTCCAGTGCTCGACCCCCACGCCAAGCGTCGCGCGCGCCCGCGGTCGCCGCAAGGGAATGAACGCCCGATCTTGAGCGCCCGCACGACGACGGCGCCCGTCCCTGGACGAACCGGGGCGGGCGCCGTCGTCGTGCGGGTCCGCGCTAGTCGCGCATGATCGCGAAGAGGCGCAGGAACTCGAGGTACAGCCACACGAGTGTGACGAGCAGTCCGAATGCCGCGGACCACGCGAAGCGCGCCGGGACCCCGCCCTCGACGCCACGCTTGATCGAGTCGAAGTCCATGACCAGGAACGCCGCGGCGAGGATGACGGCTGCGACCCCGATGACCAGCCCGAGCGGCAGGCCCATGATCGTCGCGCCGCGCAGACCCCACGGGTTGTCGAGGGCGCCGAAGAGCATGAGGCCGAGGTTCACCAGCGAGAACAGCATGTAGCCCACGGCTGCGACAAGCACGACGCGGGTGAACTTCGGCGTGACGCGCACCTTGCCGCTGGCAAAGAGCGCGAGGGTGGCGGCGAAGGTCGCAAAGGTCGCCAGCACGGCCTGCATCACGATGCCGCCGTAGCTGGCCTCGAACACCTGGCTGATCCCACCGAGGAAGAGGCCCTCGAACGCGGCGTACCCGAGGATCAGACCCGGGCTCGGCTGCCGCCTGAAAGCGTTCACGAGGCCGAGGACGAGCCCGCCGATGACCCCCGTCATCATCACGAGCATGTTGCCGGGGAACACGAACCACGCGATGGACGCCGTGGTCACCGCGATGGCCAGGAGGCCGGCGCTCTTGATGATCACGTCGTCGTACGTCATGCGGCCGGTCTGAGCCGGGCCGGCGGACGGGCCCGCGAACGACTGCTCGAGGTCCTGGACCTGGTCGCCGTTCACGGTCGCGTAGCCGGGCGCCACGCCCGCTCCGCTGGACTGGCGCTTGTCACGCGGGTCACGGAAGTAGGGACTGTTGCTGAAGACGGGGTTGCTCACGGACTCCTCCTGGTCGCGGCCGGCAGACTCGACGAGTCGCACTGTGTCGCTGGCCTAGACCGCCATGCTACGTGAGCTTGCTGAAAGAACCCAGGGAGTGCGGCCGGGGGTGCCGGCACGTCCGGCCGTCGCCGGCCGCGCGGCCGGCCCGCCACCGGCCCGACTTGTGGGCGGTGACCCGTGATGGCACCGTGTGCTCACACAACGGAGACAGCCGAGGAGCTATGAAGATGACGACAGTCGGACGCCCGTGGGTCGCCGGCGGCACGAGGCTGCAGCGTGGCGGACGCCGACTCGCCGCCGTCACGGGAGCCGTGCTGGCCCTCGGGCTTGTCGCCGGTTGCGCCGGATCGCCGTCACCCGAGGCGGCCTACTGCGCGACCGGTGACGACCTGCGCACCGACGTCGCGGCACTCCGTGACATCAACATCATCACCGAGGGCACCGACTCGCTGGGCACGGCGCTCGCCGCCATCAGGTCGGACCTGGACGCGCTGAAAGAGAGCGGCTCGACTGTCGCCGCAGACGAGATCGCTGCCCTCGACACCGCGGTGGTGGGCCTCAGCGCCTCGTTCGAGACGCTCGGTGCCAACATTTCGGTGGCCGCCGCCCGCGATGTCGGCACCGCCGTGAAGGGCGTGGTCGACTCAGCCGGCGCACTGCTCGACAAGCTCAACACCACGTGCCCCTGACCTGCTCTGACGGTCGGCGAGCCACGCCCGACGCGGCGAGCACCGCTACCGGCGCCCTCCCACAGGGCGGCTCCGCCCCGTGGGAGGGCGCAGCGGAAGCGGTGGCATGAGGCATGACTGAGCCGACGCCGTTCCAACCCGGGGACCAGGTAGCCCGCCCTCACCTCCGTCAGGCGGCGAACCCCGCGACGGTCAAGGGTGGCCTTGCCGTCGCCCTGGGCCTGCTGGTGCTGCTCCTGCCCGATCTGAGCGTGTCGGTCGTCTCCCTCGCCGCGGGCGTCGGCCTGGGCGTGTCGGGTCTGTTCGACGTCACCTTCGCGATCAGGGGGCGTCGCCGCCGCCGATCGGGCTCACGCATGCTGGCGCTCCTTCGAGGGCTGACGGCTATCGCAGCCTCGTTGCTGTTCCTGGTCTCCGCCCGGGACGCCCTCACCGTCCTGATCTCGCTCCTCGGGTTCTACCTGCTCGTGCGCGGCGTGCTCACGGTCGTCGCCGGCCTGGTCGGCAAGGACCGATCACGGCGCGGACTCCGGCTCGCCGGTGGAGTCACGTCCGCCACATTCGGCCTGCTCGCCGCAACCGCGCCGGACACCCTGGCCGCCGGGCTGGTCGCGGGGACCGCGGTCGCCGCCATCCTCATCGGGTCAATCCTCGTTGCGTACGGGCTAGGCGTAGCCAGAACGCAGTCCGGTGACTTCGACCCCGCCAGCGCGACGCTCGCGGAGATCCTCTGGGACTGGGTCCGGTCCGTCGACCTCGGCGGGGACCGCCGCGAAGCACTCGCCGAGTCGCTCTACTTCGAGGCGCCCGGCCGGGCCTCCAAGTTGACCGCCTGGTGGGTGATGCTCCTGCTCAGCGTCGCCATCGCCACGTTCGCCGTCCTGGCCGACTCCACGGCCGTCGTGATCGGGGCGATGCTCGTCGCACCGCTGATGGTGCCGATCTTGGGCCTGGCCGGGGCACTCGTGAACGGCTGGAGCCGTCGGGCGATCGAGTCCACCTTGCTGGTCGCCGCGGGCACCGGAACGGCCGTGCTGCTGTCCTACGCGCTCTCCGCCTGGATGCCCGTCGCGGTCGCCTTCGACTCCAACACCCAGATCACGTCCCGCGTCAACCCGACACTGCTGGACATGCTCATCGCCGCAGCAGCTGGAGCGGCCGGCGCGTTCGCGACGGTCAACAGCAGGGTCGCCAACTCGATCGCCGGGGTCGCCATCGCGGTGGCCCTCGTCCCGCCGCTGTCCGTGGTCGGCATCTCACTGGGAGCACAGCACCCCGACGACGCACGAGGGGCGTTCCTGCTGTTCTTGACCAACTTCGTCACCATCGTGCTGTCCGCCTCGACGGTCTTCGCGCTCGGAGGCTTCGCCTCGGCGGACCGCCTGCGGCAACGCGCCCGGCGAACGGTACTGACGATCGCGCCCTTCGCCGCGCTGGCGATGCTGGTGATGCTGCCGCTCATCTTCACCTCCGAGGGCCTCCTGGTCAGTTCGAACCAGCAACGCCAGGCGCACGGTGTGGTCGATGCGTGGCTCGGCAAGGACTCCACGCTCAAGGTCGTGAACGTCACCGTCGCCGACGCTCAAGTCCGCGTCGACCTCATCGGACCGAACGACGCACCGCCCATCGACGAGCTGCAGCAAGCCCTCAGCGACGAGTTCGGGCGGCCGGTCGGCGTCACCCTCTCCGTTGCGCCCGTAACAGTCACCCAGATGGACGCACCGGGCGCGCCCTGACGGGACCGACGACCGCAGCCTGGCAGCCTCCGCGGCCTACACGTGCCCCCGGTGGGACTCGAACCCACACTCGGCCGGTTTTAAGCCGGCTGCCTCTGCCGATTGGGCTACGGGGGCGACCGGCGCCGGGGCTCTCAGGAGCATCGCAGAGACGGGTTCCGCCCACGCAGGCGCGAGAGCGGGCGTTCGGCAGGCTACGCCCCGACCTTCTGCCGGGAACGACTCGCGGGCGCACCTCATGCGCCCGCGAGTCGTCCGCTCGTCAGATCCCGGAGCCCTCCTGAGCCGCAACGGGGACCTCGGGCTCCGACTTGGGCTCGCCCTTCGGCTTCGCCTTGGCCTTAGCCGCCGGCGCGGGCGCCGGCGCCGGCGCCGGCGCGGCTCCCGGGCGAGGCGCAGGCGGGATGCTCGCGGCCTGCACGAACGACGCGCGCGGGTCTTCGAGCGTGCCGAGGGCCACCATCTCTCGGCGGAAGAGGAGTGCCGAGGTCCAGTCGGTGACGACGCGGAACTTCCGGGCCATCGTCGGCATCGCCATCATGTGGTAGGTGCGGTGCATGAACCAGGCGGGCCAGCCCCTGAGCTTGATGCCCATGACGTCCGCCACGCCCTTGCCGAGTCCGAGCGAGGCGACCGTGCCCTTGTTCTTGTGCTTGTACGGAACCGGCTCAGCGCCCTTGATGGCCCGGGCGATGTTGTTTCCCAGGTGGCGGGCCTGCCGGACGGCGTGCTGCGCGGTGGGCGGGCACTTCGCGTCGCCGCCCACAGCGAGGTCGGGCACCGATGCACAGTCGCCCGCGGACCAAGCCTGAGGCACGATCACGCCGTTCTCGTCCACGATCTGCAGTGTCGGCAAGCAGCGCATCTTGCCGTTGGCCGGGTCGATCGGGAGGTCGGATCCCGTGAGGACCGGGTTGGGTCGCACACCGGCCGTCCACACCAAGGTGTCCGCTTCGAACTCCTCGCCGCTGGAGACCTTGATCAATCCGTCGACGCACGACTCGAGCCGAGTGGAGAGCATCACGTCGATCCCGCGAGAGCGCAGCTGCTCGGTGGCGTAGGCACCCATCTCCTCGCCCAGCTCGGGCAGGATGCGGGGCGCCGCCTCGACGAGCACGAACCGCAGGTCTTCCGGCGTGATCGAGTCGTAGCCGCGGCACGCTGCGCGCGCCATGTCCTCGACCTCACCCACAGCCTCGACGCCGGCGAACCCGCCGCCGACGAACACGAAGGTCAGGAGCCGCTTGCGCTTCTCCTCGTCCCAGGTGGACGCAGCGATGTCCATCTTGCTCAACACCGCCGTGTGCAGCGCCTGAGCCTCCTCGACCCACTTGAAGCCGATGCCCATCTCGGCCAGTCCGGGGATCGGGAGCGTCCGCACCACGGCGCCGACGGCCACCACGAGGTGGTCGTAGGTGACGGTGTAGGGCTCCTCACGCTCCGGCTCGATGACGACCTTGCGCTCACCGTGGTTGATGCTCGCGATCTTGCCGTGCAGAACCGTCGCGCTCTTGAGGGTCTTGCGCAGCGGCGCGACGACGTGCCGCGGCTCGAGCGAGCCGGCCGCTGCCTCGGGGAGGAACGGCTGATAGGTCATGTACGGGCGCGGGTCCACGACGACGAGGGCCATGTCGTCCCGGCCAAGGCGCTTCTGCAGCTGCAGCGCGGTGTAGAGACCGACGTAACCTCCGCCGGCGACGAGGATGCGCGGCACCTTGCGGGACTGCGGGGCGGAGGATGTCTGGGAGGTCATGGGCACATGCTAGGTGAGCGATCGGATGCGCGCGCCGCGCACTGTGCGGGAAGTAGGTCCCGTGCGCGATGAAGCCGATCGGATTCCCGCTCGGCACCGGCTCCGCCGGGGCCCGACCGGCGCGGGCGCCGCCGGACAGCCGGCTCAGCCCTCAGGGTCCGTCACGTCCGCGACCTGCGCGTCCAGCACGCGGACGAGGTCCTCCCCCGCGAGTGTCGCCGCGACGCCGTGCTCGCCGGCGCCGATCGAGACGTCCGAACCGACGATCCGGGTGTCGGCGATCACGGGCCAGACGTGCACCGACCCGAATGGTGTGATCGTGCCCCGCTCATAACCCGTCACGTCCCGGGCGGTTGCTGCGTCAGGCATCGAGAGGCGGTTGACACCCAGCAGCGCCCTCAGCCGCGGCCAGGAGATCGTGCGGTCTCCAGGGACGAGGACGAAGACGTAGTCCCCCTCCCCCCGTCGCACCACGAGGGTCTTGACGACGCCCGACGGCGCCATGCCGCGCGCCTGCGCCGCTTCGGCAAGGCTCGCGACCCGGCCGTGCCGGACGACGCGGTGGTCGATCCCTGTTGCCGCCAGGGCTGCGAGGGCCCGGGACTCGCCCTCGGACGACTCGTGCTGCCTCACCGCACGTCCGTCACGGCCGCGGCGCGAGCGACAGGGCGATGCCGTCGAGGATGTCGTGCTCGCTGGTCACGACTTCACGGAGCTGGGAGCCGGAGCGCGCGACCTCGGCGCGGACCCGCGAGATCGTCGCTGCCCAGACCAGCGCACCGGCGCCGATGACGTCGACCCGACCCGGGTGCATGAACGGAAGGATCGCGCGCTCGGCCCGGGTCATGCGGATCAGCTCGTCGCACGACTTGAGCAGGACGTCCGGGTGCAGGCTGGCGCCGTTGATCCGCGCGGACTGGTAGCTCGGGAGCCGCAGGGCGTGCGCCGTCACCGTGGTGACCGAGCCAGCCAGGCCGATGAGCGTCCCCGTGCGGCCGAACGGAACGACGGCCCCGGCACGGTCGAGAGCGGCGCCGATGTCGGCGCTCGCGGCGGCGATCTCGGCCGCGGTGGCCGGGTCACCGGCGAGATGGCGCTCGCTCATCCGGACGCAGCCGACGTCCACCGAGGTCGCGGCGATCACGTGGTCTCCGCCGAAAGCGAACTCGGTGGACCCCCCGCCGATGTCCACGACGAGGTACGGCCGCGGGTGCACGGCATCGACGGCGCTCAGCGCGCCCTGGAAGGACAGCTCGGCCTCCTCGGACCCCGTGATCACCTCGGGCTCGACGCCGATCGCCGCTCGCACGCCGTCGACGAACTCCTGCCTGTTCTCGACGTCGCGGCTGGCCGACGTCGCGACGAAGCGGACGCGCTCGACGCCGTGCTCCGAGCAGAGACCGGCATAGCGGCCGGTCGCGGCGAGTGTGCGGGCCAGTGCTTCCGGCTGAAGGCGGCCGGTCCGGTCGACGCCCTCACCGAGACGGACGACCTCCATGGTGCGCACGACGTCCGTCAGCCCGGAGTCCTCGACGTCGGCGATGAGCAGTCGGATGGAGTTGGTGCCGCAGTCGACGGCAGCTACGCGGGTCACGCGCCTATCCTGCCGCACGCCTCCGCGGGGCTCAGCAGGTGCAGCGGTCCGGGCGCCAGATCGGCCGGATCAGCTCGAGGGCCTCGTCTCCCAACGGGTTCACGCCGAGGCCGGCTGCGAGCGAGTGCGCCACGAGGACGTGCAGGCACTTGACCCGCGAGGGCATGCCCCCGGCGGAGATGCCCTCGATCTCGGGCACCGACCCCAGCTCGGCGCGGCGCGCCAGGTAGTCGGCGTGCGCCGCCGCGTAGGCCGCCGCAAGGTCCGGGTCGTGCGCCAGCCGGTCGGTCATCTCGCGCATCAGGCCGCGGGCCTCGAGCCCGGACACCGCCGCCACGGCGGGTGGGCAGGTCAGATAGAACGTCGTGGGAAACGGCGTCCCGTCGTCGAGCCGGGGACGTGTGCGGACGACCGTCGGGCGACCGCACACGCACCTGGCAGCGACGTCGACCACGCCCCGCGGAGGACGGCCAAGCTGCTCGAGGAGCACGTCGAGATCATCCGGCTCGAGCGGCGAGGGGCCCGTCACTGGTCGGCGGCGCCGTCGGCAGCGCTCCCGGAGGGCGCCGGGGCCCCGGTCAGGATGTCGATCTCGTCGACCCGTGCCACGGGCTCACCCGCATCGACGACGGAGTCCCACATCGTGAGGTACCAGGGGACGACGGGAGCCGTGTCCGCGGCCTCGGTCAGCCCGCCGAGCCCGACGACCGACTCGTCCTCGCCGGCGACGGCCTGGGGATCGATGACCCGGTACGGCACCTCACCCGGACGGACGAACGCCAGGCGCTCTCGCGCCTGGGCCTGCACGAAACCCGCGTCCTGCCAGCGCGCCAGCTCCCGATCGATGGAGTCGACGCTCGCACCGACACCGGCGAGCTGTGCGTCCACCTGCCGCACCTGCTCGCGCTGCGTCACATAGGCCCGCAGGGTCGGAGCAAGCACGATGAAGGCGACGAGCATCACGAGCCCAAGCGCAAGGGTCCGGAAGGTGATGGTCGGAGGCGCGGCGCGCCCGGCCGACGACCCTTCCGGTGACACGCCGTCCGCAGAGGCTGGGCGCGGTCGTCGTTCGGGACGCGCCTGTGACCACCCGCTGCCGCGACGCGCGGACGGGCGCGACGTCAGGCGCACCCGTCGAGGCCTCGTGCCCACCGGCGTCCGCGACCGCCCGGACGCCGTCGCGCTCGACGCGTCCCCAGGCGCCCTGGTTGCCGTCGCAGTGCCACGACCTGCGCTCGCCGCGCC
>JAHECE010000273.1 GCA_024641895.1 Actinomycetales bacterium | reverse complement strand
GACGTGCTGGTCGCTGCGGATGCCCTCGGCTACGCATGGCTCACGATGCCGCTGCTCATGGTCGGGATCGCTGCGTTCCTGCCCCGCCGGTGGTTCGAGCGGGAGTCGGCGGACGGTCCGCGGAGCGAGGGTCCCTGACATGGCCGACGCCGCCGGTGACCCGGTCAGCGGGGCGGCACCGGGAGATCTCGTCGAGACCTTCCGCGCCGCGACGGCCCGGCTGGCGGCCGGCGTCTGCGTGGTCTCGGCGGCTCGTCGTCGTGGTGGCTCGACCGCGGACCACGCGATGACCGTGACCTCGTTCGTGCCCGTGTCCCTCTACCCGCCGATGGCGCTCTTCTGCGTCCACGCAGAGGCTCGGATGCGGGAGGTCCTCGACGACGTCGACACCTGGGCCGTGAGCGTGCTGGACGCCCGCGCCGGGCATGCCGCGGAGTGGCTCGCCACCCCTGGGCGGCCCACGATCGGGCAGCTCGGCCCCGTCGCCCACCATCGCGGGGTGGCCTCCGGGGCTGCGTTGCTCGACGGGGCGCAGGCCTGGGTGGAGTGCCGCACGGCGTGGATCCGGCCCGCCGGGGACCACGACGTCGTCGTCGGCGAGGTGGTCAGCGCTCAGGTCGCCCCCGGCGCCCGGGGCGCCCTCGTGCACCGGCTCGGTCGGCTCGCGCCGCTGCCTGACTGAGTAGTCGCCGAGCCCGTGCCCCGGATGAAGTCGGACCGCGAGCGTAGGATGTTTTGCGCCGGGTCACGCCGCGCACCTGCCGCGCCGTGGCGTGGTGGGCCGATGATCCGACGTCAGAAACGAGCCGCCTGTGGGGGTCAGCGACGTGTCGCCGAACGAGGAGTCGCCCCTGGGTGATGTCGGTAGCCAGGAGCCACCGCCGCGTTGGCCGCGGATCCTGCTCGTCGTCGGGATCATCACGGTCATCGTCGGCGGCGGCTACGTCGCCGCTGCGTACTTCCTCGGTGACCGCGTGCCGCGCGACACCCAGGTGGCAGGCGTCGCCATCGGGGGCCTCTCGATAGCGCAGGCCGAGCAGGCCCTCGAGACCGGCCTCGCGGACATGGCCGAGTCGCCGGTCACCCTGGCGGCCGGCGAGGCGCAGGCCGAGATCGCGCCCGGCGACGTGTCGCTCGCCCTCGACGCCGAGGCCACGGTCGCGCAGTTCACCGGATTCAGCTACCAGCCCGGCGTGCTGCTCGGGCACATCTTCGGTCTCGGCGACCAGCCCGCGGTCAGTACCGTCGACCTGACCGACCTCGAGGCCGCGGTCGGCGCCGCAGCGTCGGACCTCGACGTCGCGCCGGTCGAGGGGGCCATCGACATCGTCGGGACCGAGGCCGTCCCGGTCGAGCCGGCGGACGGCTTCGCCATCGACGTCGAGGAGACCTCTGCGCTCATCCGCGACACCTGGCTCGAGGGCGAGCCGGTCGAGGCCGTCGTCCAGGTCCTAGAGCCCACGGTCGGCGCCGCCGCGGTCGAAGCCGCGATGACCGAGATCGCTCGGCCCCTCACCAGCGGACCGATCTCGATCCAGGCCGGCTCCGAGATGACCCAGATCCCGCTCGCCGATCTCTTGGCCGTGAGCAGCATCCAGGCCGACGGCGAGGTTCTCGTCCTGCGGATCGACGGCGAGGCCCTGCGGGCGAAGCTCTTCGAGCTCTCGCCGGAGATCGGGCAGGAACCCAAGGACGCCACGGTCGAGATCCAGGGCGGTCAGCCGGTCGTCGTGCCTGCGGTCTCCGGCGTCGGGATCGACCCGGATGCGCTCGAGGAGGAGGCCGTCGCGGCAGCCCTCTCGATGACGCAGCGGACCGCGACCGTCGAGATGGTCGAGACGACTCCTGAGTTCACCACCGAACAGGCCGAGGCCCTGGGGATCGTCGAGAAGGTCTCGGAGTTCTCCACCCCGCTCACGTCGGACCGTCAGCGCACGCAGAACCTGATCGTCGGTACGGCGGCGATCAACGGGACGATCGTCCTGCCGGGGGAGACGTTCAGCATCATCGAGGCGCTCGGCCCGGTCACGCCCGCCCAGGGCTACAACAGCTCACCCGTCGTCGTGGACGGCTTCGAGAGCCACGCCGTCGGCGGCGGGCTGTCCCAGCTCGCGACCACGACGTTCAACGCGGCCTACTTCGCCGGGATGGACGACATCTTCCACCAGCCGCACTCGCGCTGGTTCGACCGCTACCCCGAGGGTCGCGAGGCCACGATGTTCACCCCGAGCCTCGACATGAAGTGGGGCAACAACACCGATCACGGAGTGCTCGTCCAGGCCTGGGTGGCCGGCGGTCGGACGTGGGTGGCGCTGTGGAGCACGAAGGTCTGGGACGTCGACTCCGTGACCGGGCCGCGGTACAACTTCACTCAGCCGACCACCGTCTACAACACGTCGGCGGGCTGCGTCCCCGAGTCCGGCGGGAAGAACGGCTTCACCGTCCAGGTGACGCGGACCCGCTCCAAGGCCGGCGAGGTCGTCGACCGTCACACCTACACCACGCGCTACCAGCCGTGGAACCGCGTCGTCTGCGGCCCGCCGCCGGCGGCTGACCCGTCCGAGCCGGCTGCCTGATTCCCGCCCCGGCCGGGCCTGGGAGGTGGTGGCGGGGGCACCCGCTTGCCCAGGGTGATCGCGGACGCAGGGACGGCCACGTCGCCCCGTCGGGTCCGTACGGTCAGGCCGTCGTCGTCGATGGCGAGCAGCTCGCCCAGCGCATCGGTGAGCGACGGGCCGGCGCCGGCGTGCAGGACGCGCGCTGCCTCCGCCGCGCCGCCCGGTCCCGTCGTCGCTTCAGCGAGGCGGTAACGGACGATGACGCGCTCGCCGACGGTCCAGGACCGCCAGAACGGTTCGCGGGCGGCGGCCGAGCCGCCGTCCGGCGCGGCGGGTTCGGTCCGTTCGGAGTTCACGGCCCCATGGTGCCGGGTCTCGGGCCAGTCGGTCGTCACCGGGATCCGGGGGCCGACCGTCACGGGGATCCGGGGGGCCGACGTGGGCGATACTGGGCGCACGTCGGCGCTCCCTGCGCCCGACCCGCGGGAGGAGGACGCACCGTGACGTATGTCATCGCGCAGCCGTGCGTGGACGTCAAGGACAAGGCGTGCATCGACGAGTGTCCGGTGGACTGCATCTACGAGGGTGAGCGCTCGCTCTACATCCACCCCGACGAGTGCGTGGACTGCGGGGCGTGCGAGCCGGTGTGCCCGGTCGAGGCGATCTACTACGAGGACGACGTGCCGG
>JAHECE010000058.1 GCA_024641895.1 Actinomycetales bacterium | reverse complement strand
CCTACCGCGGATCGAGGGCCACAAAGCGGGGGAGGCCTCGCTGATCGACGTCGTCGCCGGGGCCATCGAGATCGGCGTCACCCACCTCAGCGCCTACGCGTTCTCCACGGAGAACTGGAAGCGGTCGCCGGAGGAGGTGCGGTTCCTGATGGGCTTCAACAAGGAGGTGCTGCGCCGTCGCCGGGACGAGATGAACGAGTGGGGGGTGCGGATCCGCTGGGCGGGCAGGCGCCCCAAGCTCTGGCGCAGCGTCATCGCTGAGCTCGAGGCGGCCGAAGAGCTCACGGCCGGCAACTCGGTGTGCACGCTGACGATGTGCGTGAACTACGGCGGCCGTGCCGAGCTGGCCGATGCGGCGCGGGCGATCGCCCAGGAGGTCGCCGCCGGACGGCTCGACCCGCGAAGGGTCGACGAACGGACGATCGCGAAGTACCTGGACGAGCCGGACATGCCCGACGTCGACCTCTTCGTGCGCACCTCCGGGGAGCAACGGACCTCGAACTTCCTGCTCTGGCAGTCGGCCTACGCGGAGTTCGTCTTTCTCGACGAACCGTGGCCCGACGTCGACCGCCGCCACCTGTGGAGCGCCGTCGAGACCTACGCGCGCCGGGACCGGCGCTACGGTGGCGCCGTCGACGCCGTGAACCCGGGCTAGACCGGCCCGGCACCGGGCCGCTGAGGGCCACCCCTCGGCCCCGTCGGCGGGACCGAGGGCTTCGTGGTCACCTGCGCCGTGCGCCGGGCCGCACGTCGCGGGTGCAGCCTGACTGCGAGCGGCGCGGCGGCGAGGATGAGTGCCGCGATCACCGCGATCGCCCACGGTGAGCCGGCCGCCGCGGCCACGGCCGAGTAGAACGCCGTCAGACCGACCGTGGCGTAGATGAAGGCCCATGCCGCGCAGCCCGGGACCATGGCGAGGGTGTAGCGGCCGAAGGGCATCCGGCCGAGCCCCGCGGCGAGATTGACCATCGTCTGGACGCCGATCGTCAGGAAGCAGAGCGTCACCGCGAATGGGCCCCAGCGGTGCAGGAGGCGCACAGCCCTGGCGAAGGCCGGGCTGGTCAGTCGCCGTCGCAGCGCGTCCGCGAAGCCCGCCTTGATGGTGCCCGCGGCGAGGCCCCTGCCGAGCCAGTAGGTCGCCTGGGCCCGCAGGAGCACGATCACGAACAGGCCGACGACGACGATCGCGAAGGGAGAGCCGTCCAGCCGGTAGGCGGAGACGACGTCGCCGGCCTCGTCGAACGGAAGCGGTCCACCGGCCACCCGGGTCGCCGCCGTGCCCACCGCGCTCAGAGGGCACAGGGCCCCGATCAACGGGCCGCCTCGGCGGCGCTGCGCTGCCGAGCCGCGCAGGCGCTGCAGATCCCCGTCAGCTCGGCCGTGTGATCGATGTCGGCGAAGCCGTAGTCGGCACCGACCTGCCGGGCCCACCGCTCGACGACGTCTGCGGCCAGCTCCACCGTCGCGCCGCACGAACGGCAGACGAGGTGGTGGTGGTGGCCCCGTTCGCGGCATCGCCGGTACCGGGACTCGCCGTCGGCGGACCGGAGGACGTCGACCTCACCGGCGTCGGCCAGCGCCTGCATGGTGCGGTACACCGTGGCGAGGCCGACGGCGTCGCCACGCCCGCGCAGCAGCTCGTGGAGCTGCTGCGCGCTTCGGAAGTCGTCGATGTCGTCGAGGAGCTCGGTGACGGCGGCTCGTTGCCGGGTCATGCGCAGGGTCATGTCGCCTCCGTGACCAGGTCGACGTCGTCGGCCTGGTCGGGGTGGGGGTCGCCCTCGGGGCGGCGCCGGAGGCCGGCGGCGAGGGCGACGACGGCGTACACGGCGATCGCGATCACCACGATCGTCGCTCCGGGGCTGACGTTGTGCCAATAGGTGATGACGAGCCCGGTCACGCACACCCCGACGCCGATGGCCATCGCGGTGCTCATCGTGCGACGGAAGGACGTCGTCACGATCTGCGCGATCGCCACGGGGACGATCATCAGGGCGCTGACGAGCAGCACGCCGACCACGCGCATCGCCACGGTCACCGTGAGGGCGGCGACCACTGCGACGGCGATGTTCAGGGCTCGGACCGGCAGCCCGCTGGCCCGGGCGAACTCGGCGTCCTGGGAGACCGTGAACAGTGCTGCTCGCAGGCCGATCCCGACGGCCAGGATCAGGACCCCCAGTGCCACGGTGAGCGCGATGTCGCCGGTGCTCACGGTCGAGATCGAGCCGAAGAGATAGGCGGTGAGCGTGGCGCTCGACCCACCGGCCAGGCCGATGAGGAGGACGCCTCCGGCGATGCCCCCGTAGAAGAGCAGTGCGAGCACGACGTCGCCGTTGGTCCCGCCCCGCTCGCTGACGACCTCGATGAGGATCGCGCCGAGGAGCGCCGCCACGACGGCCCCGGGAATCGCGAGGGTGTCGCGGGGCACGAGACCTGCTGCGCTGCCGACGAGCCAGCCCAGGGCCACACCGGTGAGGGCGACGTGCCCGATGCCGTCGCCCAGCAGGGACAGGCGACGCTGGACGAGGTAGGTGCCGACCACGGGCGCGACGAGCCCGACGAGCACGGCGGCCACCAGCGCCCTCTGCATCAGCGGGTCGCTGAGGAGACCGGCGACGGCGTCCCGCACGGCGGTCCACGCCGTGCCGGCCGCCGTCGCAGAGGTGCCGGCGTCGGGCGTCATTGCTGGCTCCCCAGGTTGGGTTCCGTGAGCGCGCGCACGTCGCGCCCGCCGGGCACGTCGACATAGGGGTGCAGGTGCACGTGGTCGGGTGCGTCGTGGCCGCGGGCGGGCGGCAGCGGCGGGCCGTCGTGCACCACGACGCCGTGCCGGAGGACCACGGTGCGGCCGATCAGCGGCGCGAACGTGCCGAGCTCGTGAAGCACGATCAGCACGGTGACCCGCCGCTCGACGAGCGCGGCAAGGGTCCGCGCGAACGCCACCTGGCTGGGCCGGTCGACGCCCGCGACGGGCTCGTCGAGCAGCAGGAGATCGGGTCGGCGCACCAGGGCGCGGGCGATCAGCACGCGCTGCTGCTGTCCGCCCGAGAGCGCCCGGACGCTGCTGCCGGCCCTGCCGGCGAGGCCGACCTCGTCCAGCGCGTCGAGGGCGAGGGCATGGGCGTTCCGCGGCGGGCGGAGACGACCGCGATACAGCAGGCCGGAGGTGACGACCTCGAGGGCGGTCGCCGGGACGCCACCTGCGGCGCTCACCCGCTGGGGGACGTAACCCGTCCGGTGCCAGGGCAGCCCGCGCCCGGAGGGGACCAGTCGGGCGCCGAAGATGTCGACGGTGCCGCTCTCGATGGGCAGGATCCCGACGAGGGCGCGCACGAGGGTGGACTTCCCGGATCCGTTGGCGCCCATGACGGCGACGGCCTCGCCGTCGCTCAGGGTGAGGTCGACGCCGCGCACGACGAGGGACTGCCCGAGGCGGACTCGGACGTCTGCGGCTCGGATCACGTCAGGCACGGCATCACCTCAGACACAGCGCAGCGCCGCCTCGAGGGTGTCCAGGTTGGAGCGCATCACGTCGAGGTAGTCCTGCGCCGGGTCGCTCTGGCCGCCGAGCGGGTCCAGCACGGCGGTGGCGAGGCCGAGGTCGGCGGCGAGCACGTCTGCAACCTTGGTGCTCACCAGCACCTCGGTGAAGATCGTCGTCACCCCGGTGTCCTCCACGGCGCGGGCGACCTCGCGCAGGCGTGCCGGGGAGGGCTCAGTCTCGGGCTCGATCCCGGCGATGCTCACCTGCTCGAGCCCGTAGCGGTCCGCCAGGTACCCGAAGGCGGCGTGCGTCGTGACGATCACGTCGCTCTGGCAGCTGGCCAGGCCGTCCGCGAACTCCTGGTCGACGCCGTCCAGGTCGGCAGCCAGCTCGGCCGCGCCGCGCGCGTAGTCGCCCGCGTGCTCCGGGTCGATCGCCGCCAGCTCGTCGGCGATCTGCGCGCCGACGACGGCCAGCCGGGTCGGGTCGAGCCAGAAGTGCGGGTCGATCGTGCCGGCCGCGTGGGCGTCGGTGTCGTCCGCGGGGCGATCGACGACGCCGGAGGCCACGGCGTCGACGACATGCGGCGGACGGCGGGCTGCCACGGCCTGGTCGACGGCAGCCTGGAAGCCGCTGACGTAGACCACGAGATCGGCCTCGCCGACGGTTCGGACCTGGGCGGGAGACAGCTCGAGGGCATGGGGCTCGGCACCGGGCGGGGTGAGGAGCCGCACGTCGACGAGTGGTCCGCCGACCCGTTGGGCAGCGAACTGCACCGGGTAGACCGAGGCGAGCACCTGGAGCCCGGCGTCCGTGCCGCCGTCCGAGGAGGGACCCGCGCAGCCTGCGAGCGCGACGGCGGCCACGAGGGCCGCCGGGGCGACCACGCGGCCGGCGTGGACACGTCGGGAGCGCGACCAGGTTGACATGGGAACCATTCTCAAAGAGGGGGGAACGGTTGTCAACCGGATCCGCTCGTCACGCCGCGTGGCGCGCAGCACCGGCCGCGGCCGGTAGGTTGGGGCAACCCGCCGATGGACCGACCAGGACCCGGCGACGCCGAGCCCGCGCCCGCCAGGTCGGGCGCCTCGATGTGTGTGTGGAGTGATCGCCGTGGCCGCTGCGCCATCCCGTCTCGACTCCGTCGTCAGCCTCGCGAAGCGGCGCGGCTTCGTCTTCCCTTCGGGGGAGATCTACGGCGGTACCCGCTCGGCGTGGGACTACGGCCCACTCGGCGTGGAGCTCAAGGAGAACATCAAGCGGCAGTGGTGGCGCTCCGTCGTCACGAGCCGTGAGGACGTCGTCGGGCTGGACTCCTCCGTCATCCTGCCGCGCCAGGTCTGGGTCGCCTCCGGCCACGTCGGCGTCTTCCACGACCCGTTGACCGAGTGCACGAGCTGCCACAAGCGCTACCGCGCCGACCAGATGCTCGAGGAGTTCGAGGAGCGCAAGGGCCGGGTTGCCGAGCACGGTCTCGCGGACATCGCGTGCCCGAACTGCGGCACGCGCGGCCAGTGGACCGAGCCGCGCGACTTCAACATGATGCTCAAGACCCACCTCGGCGCGGTCGAGGACGAGTCGGGGATGCACTACCTGCGCCCCGAGACCGCGCAGGGCATCTTCGTGAACTTCGCCAACGTCCTCGCGACGTCGCGGCGTCGCCCGCCGTTCGGCATCGGGCAGATCGGCAAGTCGTTCCGCAACGAGATCACCCCGGGCAACTTCATCTTCCGGACCCGCGAGTTCGAGCAGATGGAGATGGAGTACTTCGTCGAGCCCGGGACCGACGAGGAGTGGCACCAGTACTGGATCGACACCCGGACCGACTGGTACACGGGCCTCGGGATCGATCGCGCGAACCTGCGGCATTACGAGCACCCCAAGGAGAAGCTCTCCCACTACTCCAAGCGGACGGTCGACATCGAGTACCGCTTCGGCTTCTCCGGCTCCGAGTGGGGCGAGCTCGAGGGCATCGCCAACAGGACCGACTTCGATCTGACGACCCACACCGAGCACTCGGGGCAGGACCTGTCCTACTTCGACCAGACCAAGGGCGAGCGCTGGGTCCCCTACGTCATCGAGCCGGCGGCGGGCCTGACGCGGTCCCTCATGGCGTTCCTCGTCGAGGCCTACGCCGAGGACGAGGCACCCAACACCAAGGGCGGGGTGGACCGTCGCACGGTCCTGCGCCTCGACCACCGCCTCGCCCCCGTGAAAGCAGCCGTGCTGCCGCTGTCCCGGAACGAGGCCCTCTCGCCCGCTGCTCGCGACCTCGCGGCCGAGCTGCGCCAGAGCTGGAACGTCGACTTCGACGACGCGGGTGCGATCGGCCGCCGCTACCGGCGCCAGGACGAGATCGGCACGCCGTTCTGCGTCACGGTCGACTTCGACACCGCCACCGACCAGGCCGTCACCGTCCGGCACCGCGACTCCATGCACCAGGAGCGGGTGGCGCTCGACAAGGTCGCCGGTTTCCTGGCCGGGCATCTGATCGGCGGCTGAGGTGAAGCGGGGGGCCCGCCGATGACCGGTCACGGACACTCTCACGGGAGCGCGGACAGCACGCTCGCGCTGTCTGCAGGAGCCTCCCGGCGGGTCCGGCTGCTCCTGGTGGCCCTGGTGCTGCCGATCCTGGTCGCGACCGTGCTGGGGATGATCGCGCTCTGGCCGTCGGCAGACGCCGCCCTCGGCACCTTGCCCGTCGTCGGCGACGGCGCCCAGTTCCTGCGAGGCACGGTCGTGGCGGTCACCGACGTGCCAGGCGAGGAGGTGCGCCTCGCTCTCGAGGGCTCCGACAGCGTCGTCCCGGTCCAGGCGCCGCCGGAGATCCTGCAGGCGGGCGTCGACGTCGGCGCCCGGATGAAGGTGCTCTTCATCCCCGAGGCCATCGGCGCGGGGAGCCCGTACGTCTACGTCGACTACGTCCGAACGACGCCGGTCGCGCTCCTCGCCGGCGTGTACGCCCTGGTCGTCGTCCTGGTCGCGCGATGGCGTGGCCTGGCGGCGATCGCCGGCCTCGTCGTCTCGCTGGGGATCATCGCGGTCTTCGTGCTGCCGGCGCTCTTGGGCGGGGCCGACCCGCTGCTCGTGGCGCTCGTCGGATCCTCGGCGATGATGTTCGCGGCCGTCTACCTCGCCCACGGCATCTCGATCCGGACGACGACGGCGCTGCTCGGGACGATCATCGGTCTCGCTATCACGACAGTCCTCGCCTGGTGGGGGACCAGCGCCGGGCAGCTGACCGGAGCCGACTCCGAGGGTGCGCTGCAGCTGCTCTCGCTCACGCCGGGGATGAGCCTGCGGGCACTCCTCCTGTGCGGGATCGTCATCGCCGGCCTCGGCGCGCTGAACGACGTGACGATCACCCAGGCCTCCGCCGTCTGGGAGCTGCACGCCAGCGCGCCCGAGGCGTCGAGCCGCACGGTCTTCGGCCGCGCGATGCGCATCGGGCGCGACCACATCGCCTCCACCGTGTACACGCTCGCGTTCGCATACGTCGGTACGGGCCTGACCACGCTGCTGCTCGTGGCCCTCTTCGAGCGCGCGCTCGTCGACACCTTGACCTCGGGCGAGATCGCCGAAGAGGTGGTCCGCACCTTGGTCTCCTCGGTCGGTCTCGTGCTTGCGATCCCCGTGACGACGGCGATCGGGACGTTCCTGGTCCGGTCGGGCGCCGCGGCGGATCGGGCCAGCCGTGCCGAGACCGGTACGGCGGCGGCGCCGTGACGGGCTTCTCGGTCGGACGTATCGACGTGGGCACGCCCGTGGTGCTGGCGCCGATGGCGGGCGTGACCAACGCGCCCTTCCGCCGCCTGTGCCGGCTCGCGGCGGAGCGAGGTCTGGCCGAGGCGGAGCGTGCCGCGCCGGGAGGCGCCTCCGCTCGGCACGCCAGCGCCCCGACCGGCCTGTTCGTCTCGGAGATGGTGACCTCCCGGGCGCTCGTCGAGCGGACGCCGGAGTCGATGAGGATCATCGCCCACGATCCGACGGAGGACGTCCGCAGCGTGCAGCTGTACGGCGTCGACCCCGCGACCGTGACCGCGGCCGTGCGGATGCTGGTCGCCGAGGACCGCGCCGACCACATCGACCTGAACTTCGGCTGCCCGGTACCCAAGGTGACCCGCAAGGGCGGCGGCGCCGTCCTGCCGTGGAAGCGTGACCTGTTCGCGGCCATCGTCGAGGGTGCCGTGGCGGCGGCTCGCGACGGCGGTGACCGTCCCGTCCCGCTGACGGTCAAGATGCGGATGGGCATCGACGCCGACCACCTGACCTACCTCGACGCCGGGGCGATCGCCCGGGACGCGGGGGTCGCGGCCGTTGCCCTGCATGCCCGCACCGCGGCGGAGTACTACTCGGGGACCGCCCACTGGGAGGCGATCGCCGCGCTGCGCGCGCACCTGCCCGAGATCCCCGTGCTCGGCAACGGCGACATCTGGTCCGCCGAGGATGCGGTCGAGATGGTCCGCCGGACCGGTTGCGACGGCGTGGTCATCGGCCGGGGCTGCCAGGGGCGGCCGTGGCTGTTCACCGACCTCGTCGCTGCGTTCCACGGCTCGCCGGCGCGCGTGCGGCCCGGGCTCGCCGAGGTCGCGGCGACGATCCGGCAGCACGCGGAGCTGATGGTCGAGCACCTCGGCTCCGAGGGCCAGGCGCTGCGGGAGCTGCGCAAGCACATGGCGTGGTACCTCAAGGGGTACGTCGTCGGCGGGCAGGCCCGGGCGGCGCTCGGGCTGGTGTCATCGCTGGCGGAGCTCGACGAGCGGCTGGGCGCGCTGGACCTCGACCAGCCCTACCCGGGCGACGGCGCCGAGGGGCCCCGCGGGCGAGCCGGCACACCCAAGCGGCCGGCCGTGCCCGACGGCTGGCTCGAGAGCCGCGATCTCGACGACCGGATGCGGGCGGCGCTCGCCGAGGCGGAGCTGAGCGTCTCCGGGGGGTAGGTCCCGCTTCCCGGGGCGCGGTCCGGGGTCGGGGCGACCCCTTGCCGGCGGTCGCGCCTCGCGTTGGTCCTCGGCAAGGGCGTCTTCGGCTGGTCGGTGGCTCGCGTTACCCGTCGGGCCGCCGGGCTTGCGCACGTCTGTCCACGGCGTCGGTGTGCTGCGCTAGCGTCGCCTTCCTTGGCGGCCGGTGCAGGGGAGTGGACGTGGTGATGGGGATCGTCGGCGTGGCGGGGCGGGCGCGGGGGCGGTTCGCTGCCGTCGCTGCCGGGGGAGCAGTGGCTCTCGTGCTGGCGGGTTGTACCGACCCGGGGGGGCCGCCGGACGGGGCGGACGACGTCGCGCGCGGGGCGGTCGGGGTCCAGCTGTTCCAGTGGACCTGGCCCGCGGTGGCCCGGGAGTGCACGGACGTGCTGGGGCCGGCGGGGTACGACTACGTGCTGACGTCGCCCGCGCAGGAGCACATCCTGGGGGAGCCGTGGTGGACGGCGTACCAGCCTGTGAGCTACCAGGTCGAGTCCCGGCTCGGCTCGCGCGCCGAGTTCGCCGCGATGATCACGACGTGCGCGGAGGCGGGCGTCGGCGTCGTCGCAGACGCCGTCGTCAACCACATGACGGGTCAGGACGGCTCTGGGATCGGGTGGGTCGGGTCGGCCTTCGAGCACTACGACTACCCCGGCTCCTACGCCGACGCCGACGGCGACTTCCACCACTGCGGGCTCACCGGCTCCGACGACATCGAGAACTACCAGGACCGCGAGCAGGTCCAGCGCTGCGAGCTGGTCAACCTGGCCGACCTGGCGACCGAGACCGATCACGTCCGCGCGACGATCGGTGCCTACCTGGCTGACCTGCTCTCCTTGGGTGTCGCCGGCTTCCGGATCGACGCCGCCAAGCACATCCCCGCCGAGGACGTGACGGCGATCACCGATGCGCTGCCGGACGGCACGGTCGTCTGGTCCGAGGTCATCCGCGGTGCCGGAGAACCGGTCCAGCCCGAGGAGTACACGGCCGCGGGCCAGGTCTTCGAGTTCGGCTTCGCAACCCAGCTCGACACGGCGATGACGACGAATCGCGGCGGCCAGTTCGAGGACCTCGCCAGCGGTGCCGGCCTGCTGGGCACCACCGAGGCGGTGACGTTCGTCGACAACCACGACACCGAGCGCAACGGCACGACGTTGAGCTACCGGGCGGACGAGCGCTACGCGCTGGCGAACGTGTTCCTGCTCGCGGTGCCGTACGGGCTCCCCGTCGTGTACTCCGGCTACGCCTTCAGCTCCTTGGACGGCCGCGACACCGGGCCCGCCCAGGACGACGGCGGAGCAGTTCTCGACGCCCGGTGCTCGGAGGCCGCAGGCCCGGACGCCGACGTGCGCAACCAGGGCTGGCTCTGTCAGCACAGGTGGCCGCAGATCGTCCCCATGGTCGCGTTCCGTTCCGCCGTTGCCGGCACCGAGCTCGTCGACTGGTGGGACGAGGGCTCGGCGCTGGCGTTCGGCCGCGGCGATCGCGGCTTCGTGGTCATCAACCTGGACGCCGACGCCGTCAAGGGGACCTGGCAGACGTCCCTGGCCGCCGGTGACTACTGCGACGTCCAGACAGGGGCGCTGGTCGATGGCGCCTGCAGTGGCGCCGTCGTCACGGTCGAGGAGGGTGGGACCTTCACGGCCTCGGTGCCCGCCGGATCGTCGCTCGCCATCCACGTCGATGCGGTCCCGGGCTCCTAGCGTGCCCCCCACACCGCCCGCTGTGGCTACGTCCACGCCCCGGGCCTGGTGGCGCGAGGCTGTCTTCTACCAGGTCTACCCGCGGTCGTTCGCGGACGCAGACGGCGACGGCGAGGGTGATCTGCGCGGCGTCGTGGAGCGCATGCCGTACCTCGCCTCACTCGGGATCGACGCCCTGTGGCTGTGCCCGTTCTACCCGTCGCCGCAGGTGGACGGCGGATACGACGTAGCCGACCACTGCGACGTCGATCCCCGCTTCGGGACTCTCGCCGATGCCGACGCCCTCGTCGCGGCGGCCCACGACGCCGGGATCCGGGTGACGATCGACCTGGTCCCCAATCACTGCTCCAGCGAGCACGCCTGGTTCCAGGCCGCGGTGGTCGCCGGGCGGGGGAGCGCGCAGCGCGCGCTGTTCCACTTCGTCGACGGCCGCGGGCCCGGCGGCGACGAACCGCCCACCAACTGGCGGAGCGTGTTCGGGGGGCCGTCCTGGACGCGGGTGCAGGAGCCGGACGGTTCACCCGGGCAGTGGTACTTCCACCTCTTCGCGCCGGAGCAGCCGGACTTCAACTGGGGCAATCCGGCAGTGCTCGCCGAGTTCGAGCGCATCCTGCGCTTCTGGCTCGACCGCGGGATCGACGGCTTCCGCATCGACGTGGCGGACGGCCTCGTCAAGGACACGACCTGGCCGGACACCGCGGACGGGAGCCCCGTCATCCTCAAGGACGCCCGGAGTCCGGTGCACGACGTGTACCGCGCGTTGCGCGCCGTCCTGGACTCCTACGGGGGTGACCGGGTGGCGGTCGTGGAGACCGGGGCGCCGGACGACGTCGTCGCCCTCTTCCTACGGCCGGACGAGATGCACCTGGCCTTCAACTTCCGTTTCCTCAAGGCGCCGTGGCGCTCGGCCGACATTCGGGAAGCAGTCCGCTCCTCCCTTGCGGCCAACGCGATCGTCGGAGCCCCCACGACATGGGTCACGGACAACCACGACAACACGCGCTCGGTCACGCGCTATGCCACGGACGCCCGGCTCGAGGGTGACTACGTGCCCGAGACCAGGCCTGCAGCGGGGTCTGCAACCGACCTCGCCCTAGGTGTGCGTCGAGCGCGAGCGGCGGCGCTCCTCCTGCTCGCGCTCCCGGGCGCGGCATTCATCTACGCCGGCCAGGAACTCGGCCTGCCCAACGTCGACGACCTGCCCGACGACGTCCTCCAGGACCCGGTGTTCATCCGCACGGGTGGCCGGGTGCGGGGCCGCGACGGCTGTCGGGTGCCCTTCCCGTGGTCGGGAGAGAGGCCGCCGTTCGGTTTCAGCCCGGCCGGTACCGCGACCTGGCTCCCCGTGCCCTCCGCCTGGCGGAGCCTCACAGCTGAGGCACAAGACGCCGACCGGTCCTCGATGCTGTCGCTGTACCGCCGCGCTCTGGCGTTGCGCCGGGTTGCTCGCGAGGACGGCACGGACCTCGTCGTGGACGTCAACATCGGCGAGCCCGCACGCCCGCTGCCCGCCGGAGCGGTGCTCCTGGCCAGCACCGACGAACCCCTCCACGGGCTGCTGCCGACGGACACAGCGGTCGTCGTCGCCACGACGCCCTAGCCCCGCACCCCGCACCCCGCGCCCCGCGCGGGCGCCGGCGGAGCGGCTGCGAGCTGCGTCAGGCGGGGGCTGGACCCGTCGAGCCACGGACGACGAGGCTCGGCCGGAAGACGTACTCCGCTCGCGGAGCCGGGGTACCCGCGATCTCGTCCAGCAGGGCACGCACGGCCATGGCCGCCATGCCGTCGACGTCTTGGCGGACGGTCGTGAGCGGCGGGTCGGTGAACTCCATGAACGGGCTGTCGTCGCTGCCGACGACGGACACGTCCTCCGGCACGCGCAGGCCGCGTTCCCGGATCGCCCGGATGGCGCCCAGCGCCATGACGTCCGACCCGCAGAGGATGCCGGTCGCCCCGCGGTCGAGCAGCGTGTTGGCCGCCTCGTAGCCTCCTTCGATCACGAAGCGCGTGCACTCGATCATCTGCTCGAGCGGCGGGTCGTCCGCCGCGCGC
>JAHECE010000057.1 GCA_024641895.1 Actinomycetales bacterium | reverse complement strand
CGCTGCCAGTCTCGCGACCGCGGGTCTGACCGGAGCGTTCTCCGACGGCGCGGCATCCTCGGCGTTCGAGTCGCTCGGCGACCAACGGATCTCGATCCCGGTCGCCGGGAGCACGGCGGACAACCCCGACTGGCAGGTCGTCGCTGCCGCCGTCCGCGACAGCGTCGTCGCCATCATGGTCACCACGCCGTCCGGGAGCGGCGAGGGCTCGGGCGTGGTCACCGACGCGACGGGACTCGTCGTCACGAACGACCACGTCGTCGGCGGTACCGCGAACGGCGGGTCGATCACCGTCTCGCTGGCCGACGGGCGGCTCTACAAGGCCACCCTCGTCGGGACGGACCCGACCACCGACATCGCCGTCATCCGGCTCGTCGACCCGCCTGCGGACCTCGAGGTGGCGACCTTCGGCGACTCGAGCCAGGCCGTCGTCGGGGCCGCGGTGATGGCCGTCGGCAACCCCCTCGGGCTCGACTCCACCGTCACCACCGGCATCATCTCGGCCGTCGACCGCCCGGTCAGCACCCGGGGAGCGGGCTCCGGCTCGGCCGTCGTGACCAACGCGATCCAGGTGGACGCCGCGGTGAACCCGGGCAACTCCGGCGGCCCGCTGTTCGACTCCACGGGCGAGGTCATCGGGATCACCTCGTCGATCGCCACGCTCTCGGCCGGTTCCGGCGCCGCCGGCAGCATCGGCCTCGGCTTCGCGATCCCCGTCAACCAGGTGAAGCTCGTCGCGGACCAGCTCATCGCGTCGGGGTCGGTCCAGCACGCCTTCCTCGGCGTGACCCTGGTGGACGGCACGGGCACCGCGGCGGGTACCACGAGGCGCGGCGCAGTCGTGCGCACCGTCACGACCGGGACACCGGCCGCCGGCGCGGGCCTGGAGGCCGGTGACGTGATCGTCGGCATCGACGGCAAGGTCGTCGGCGGCGCCGAGTCCCTCACGGGTTACGTCCGTCAGTACGCCAGCGGTGACACGGTGGTCCTCACCGTGATCCGCGACGGGAAGGCGCTGGACGTCTCCGCATCGCTGGCCACGTCGCCGAACGCCTGAGCGGTCGGCCTCGCCTGACGGCGGGCACCGCCTACGGGGCGCCTCCCGGGCCCACGGCTCAGGAGGCGCCCCCGAGCGCGTTGCGGACCGGGTCGAGCTTGGCCTCGGCCTCGGCGAGCTCGGCGGCCGGGTCGGACGCCGCGACGATGCCGCACCCGGCGAAGAGCCGGAGCCGGCGCGGGTCCTGCGGGTCGATCTGCGTCGAGCGCAGCGCGATGCCCCACTCGCCGTCGCCGTCGGCGCCGATCCAGCCCACCGGGGCGGCGTAGCGGGCGCGATCCATGCCCTCGATCTCGGCGATCAGCGCCCGGGCGGCCTGGGTCGGGGTGCCGCACACCGCGGCGGTCGGGTGCAGCGCCGCGGCGAGCGCCAGGCTCGAGGGCACCTGGGAGCCGTCGGCGCGCGCGGCCAGCACACCGGTGACGTCGGAGGCCAGGTGCAGCACGTTGGGCAGGTGGAGCACGAAGGGCACGTCCGGGACGTTCGTGGAGCTGCAGAACGGCTCGAGGGCGGCCGCGACCGAGGAGACCGCGTACTCGTGCTCCTCCAGATCCTTCGAGGAGTGGGCGAGGATGGCGGCGTGGGCGACGTCGGCGTCGTCGTCGCCCGTGCGGCGGATGGTCCCGGCGAGCACCCGGGAGGTCACCAGGCCCTTCTCGCTGCGCACGAGCAGCTCCGGGGTCGCCCCGATCAGCCCGTCGACGCTGAACGTCCAGCAGCTCGCGTAGGCCTCGCCGAGGCGGCGCAGCAGCCAGCGGGCGTCCACGGGTTCCTCGGCGATCGCGAGCACGTCGCGGGCCAGGACCACCTTCTCGAGGCGTCCGCTCCGGATCGCCGCGACGCCCTGGGCCACGACGTCGGCCCAGTCCTGCGCAGGCAGCGAGCCGTCCTCATAGCGCACGGCGCCGGGGGAGGGCACCGGTTCGCGCCCGGCCAGGACCTCGTCGAGCGTGGGTGCCGCGCCCAGGGGAGGCCTGGTCTCGATCGTGGTGAGCCACGTGCGCGACCCGCGGCGCCCGACGACGACGCGTGGAACGACGAGCGCGCCTCCGTCCGGGTCGTCGTCGCCGAACGAGAAGGATCCGAACGCGACGGGACCGGAGCCGGGGAGGCAGACCGCGTCGCGCACGATGGAGCGGCTGACCACGTCCTGCCAGGCGCGTTCGGCGTCCGCGAAGCGCTCCGGTCCGGCCACGGGGATCCGGGCGACCTCGCCCCATGCGACCAGCCCGTCGCCGCGGCGGACCCAGGCCAGGGGCGCGTGTGTCGGCAGGAGGTCCAGCAGGCCGCTGCCGTCGGGAAGCTCGTCGATCTCGACCGTGCGCACGACCAGCGCGCCCCGGGGCGAGGCGTCGCGGGGCAGCGCGTGCGACCGAGGTCCCCGCCGCGGCAGGGGCGTCGTCGACGGGGCTGGCTGTGTCATCGCTGACAGGGTAAGTCGTGCGAGGCCCCGGCACAGAACCGGGGCCTGGGTGTCCCGCGGGAGGGCCGGTGCAGGACCCCCGTCGCGGGGCGCCCCGCGAGCACTGTCACAATGGCGCCCGTGCCCCGAGCCTCCCTCGACAAGCAGCCCCGCGCCGTCGCCGGCATGTTCGACGCCGTCGCGGCCCGCTACGACCTGACCAACGACGTCCTCTCGGTAGGCCAGGACCGGCTCTGGCGCCTCGCCACGCGGCGCGCCGTCGGTGCGGCCCCGGGGCAGCGTGTGCTCGACCTGGCCGCCGGGACGGGCACGTCCAGCGACCACTTCGCCGACGAGGGCGTGCTCGTGGTGCCGTGCGACTTCTCGATCGGGATGGTCCGGGTGGGCAAGGCCCGCCGACCGGACCTGGCGTTCGTCGCGGGCGACGCCACGGCGCTGCCATTCGCGGACGCCAGCTTCGACGCCGTGACCATCTCCTTCGGGCTGCGCAACGTGGTGGACACGGTCGGGGCCCTGCGCGAGATGCTCCGGGTGACGAAGCAGGGCGGACGCCTGGTGGTGTGCGAGTTCTCGCGGCCCACCTGGGCGCCCTGGCGGGCCGTGTACTCGACCTATCTCACCCAGGTCCTGCCCCGGGTGGCCCGGCTCGTGTCCTCGAACACCGAGGCCTACACGTACCTGGCCGAGTCGATCCAGGACTGGCCGGACCAGGAGAGGCTCGCCGGCATGCTGCAGGAGGCCGGCTGGCGCTCGGTGGCGTACAAGAACCTCTCCGGCGGGATCGTCGCGCTGCACCGGGGCACCCGGCCGGCCTGAGCCCAGATAAGGCCTACCTCACCTGACACCCCAGAAGTCGCACCTTAGAATCCGCCGGGGACGACGGATGTCCGTTTCCACCGATGATGAGGCGATGTGAGCACCGTGCGCGCAGCGACAGATGACGCCGACGTCATCGTCGTGGGCGCCGGTCCGGCAGGGTCCGCGGCAGCGCACTACCTCGCGGCCACGGGCGCCGAGGTGCTCCTGCTCGAGAAGGCCACCTTCCCTCGCGACAAGATCTGCGGCGACGGACTCACGCCGCGCGCGGTGCGGGAGCTCATCGCGATGGGCGTGCCCATCCGCGAGGAGGACGGCTGGATCCGCAACCGCGGCCTGCGGGTCGTCGGCGGCGGCCACCGGCTCGAGCTCGCCTGGCCGGAGCTGGCGTCCTACCCCGACTACGGGCTGGCCCGCAGCCGGATGAACCTCGACGCCGCGCTGGCCTTCCACGCCCGGGGCACCGGCGCCAGGCTCGTCGAGGGCACCAACGTCACGGGGCCGGTCCTGGACGAGCGGACGGGCCGCATCGTCGGTGTGACCGCCCGGCCGGTCGACCCCGCGGGGCGTCGCGTGCCCGGGGACGGGGGCGCGGAGCGCACCTACCGCGCGCCGGTGGTGATCGCCGCCGACGGCGTCTCGGCCCGCCTCGCGACGTCGATGGGGATCGAGAAGCGCGCGAACCGTCCGATGGGCGTCGCCGTGCGGACGTACTTCCGCACCCCCCGCCACGACGACGAGTGGATGGAGTCCCACCTGGAGCTGTGGGACGGCGAGCCCAACAACTCCGCGCTGCTGCCCGGCTACGGCTGGATCTTCTCGCTCGGGGACGGCACCGCGAACGTGGGCCTGGGCAGCGTCAGCTCGACGGCGCGCTCGACGAACCTCGACTACAAGGACCTCTTCGCCCGGTGGATGGCGAACGCGCCGGCGGAGTGGGAGTTCACCCCGGAGAACCAGGTGGGTCCCCTGCGCGGCGCGGCGCTGCCGATGGCCTTCAACCGCACGCCGCACTACGACCGCGGACTGCTGCTCGTCGGGGACGCCGGCGGGATGACGTCGCCGTTCAACGGCGAGGGCATCGCCTACGGGATGCAGGCCGGCCGAGTCGCGGCGGACGTCGTCTCCCAGGCGCTGGCCCGCACCACCGCCCACGGGCGCGAGCGTGCGCTGCGGATGTACCCGGAGCGCATGCGCGCGGACCTCGGCGGCTACTACACGCTCGGCCGGATGTTCGTCTCGCTCATCGAGCACCCCGAGGTCATGCGCATCTGCACCCGTTACGGGTTGCCGCGTCCGACCCTCATGAGATTCACGCTCAAGCTGCTCTCGGACTCCTACGACCGCCGCGGCGGAGACGTGATGGACCGCGTCATCACCGCCCTGACGAAGATTGTGCCGGCCGCGTGAAGGTCGCCGCGAGCGAGTCCCAGCCATGAACCGGTATCGTGCCCGCGGCTCGGGGAACCCGGGCGCCGGCCTCACCTGCCAGCCGCACCCCTGGGTGGAGGGATCATGACCAACCCGTACGTCCCGATCCTGATCATGATGGGCGTCGCCGCCGTCATGGCCCTCGGTGGGGTGGGCGCCAGCCTCGTCATCGGCCCGAAGCGGTACAACCGCGCCAAGCTGGAAGCCTACGAGTGCGGCGTCGAGCCCACGCCGTCCGCGATCGCCGGGCGCTTCCCGGTGAAGTACTACCTGGTCGCGATGACGTTCATCATCTTCGACATCGAGGTCGTCTTCCTCTACCCGTGGGCCGTCACGTTCTCCGAGCTGGGCCTCTACGGCCTGATCGCCATGCTCACCTTCCTCTTCCTCATCACGGTGCCGCTCGTCTACGAGTGGCGCCGTGGCGGGCTGGACTGGACCTGAGAGGAGGGGCGGCATGGGTCTCGAGGACAAGGTTCCCGCCGGTTTCCTGCTGACCACCGTCGAGGATCTCGTCGGTTACTTCCGCAAGGCGTCGCTGTGGCCCGTGACGATGGGGCTCGCGTGCTGCGCGATCGAGATGATGGCCGTGGGCACGCCCCGGTTCGACATCTCCCGTTTCGGCATGGAGGTGTTCCGAGCGTCGCCGCGCCAGGCCGACCTCATGATCGTCTCCGGCCGCGTGAGCCAGAAGATGGCCCCGATCATCCGGCAGATCTACGACCAGATGGCCGACCCCAAGTGGGTCCTGTCCATGGGTGTCTGCGCGTCCTCCGGCGGGATGTTCAACAACTACGCGATCGTCCAGGGCGTCGACCACATCCTGCCTGTGGACATCTACCTGCCTGGCTGCCCGCCCAGGCCCGAGATGCTCATCCACGCGATCCTCGAGCTGCATCAGCAGATCCAGGACAGCCCGCTCGGCGCCAACCGAGAGGCCGCTGCCCGCGCTGCCGAGGAGGCCGCGCTGGCCGCGATGCCCACGCACCAGATGAAGGGCCTGCTGGCGTGACCCCCGAGAAGACCCCGGCCACGACACCGCCCGGCCACGAGCCGAGCCTCGCTGCCGACGACGCCGGCGTCCCCGCGGACGTCGGGACCGCCGGTCGCGGCGCGGAGGTCGTCGACGTGCGGACCGGGTTGTTCGGCATCCACGGCAGCGGTGACACGACGGGGTTCGGGGGACTCGTGCGGACCGTCGCGGTCGCGCAGAGCGCTCCACGGCCCTACGGCGGATACTTCGACGACGTGGTCGACCTGCTCGCCGAGGTCCTCGACGAGGAGAGCCTGCCCTTCGACGAGGCCGTCGAGCGGGTCACGGTCGACCACGGCGAGCTCACTCTCTTCGTCTCGCGTGCACACCTCGTGGCGGTGGCACGTGCCCTCCGCGACGAGCAGGACCTGCGCTTCGAGCTCAGTCTCGGCGTCTCCGGGGTGCACTACCCCCACGACGTCGGCCGCGAGCTGCACGCTGTCTACCACCTCGTCTCGATCACCCACGGTCGCTCGCTGCGGCTCGAGGTCGTCGCGCCCGACGCAGACCCGCACATCCCGTCGACGGTGTCGGTCTACCCGACGAACGACTGGCACGAGCGCGAGACCTGGGACTTCTTCGGGATCGTGTTCGACGGGCATCCGTCGCTGGCCCGGATCGCGATGCCGGACGACTGGCTCGGCCACCCGCAGCGCAAGGACTACCCGCTCGGTGGCATCCCCGTGGAGTACAAGGGCGCGACAGTGCCCCCGGCCGACGACCGGAGGTCGTACAGCTGATGGCCACCTCTGCTTCGTCCGCGTCCCGTTCCGCGCCGAGCGCCACGCGCCCCGCCGGCCCGACAGGTCCCGGCACCGGTCCGGGTTCGCCGACCGAGTACACGGCCGTGGGCGGCGACTGGGCCGACATCGCCGCCGAGGCCGAGGCCCTGGGCGACGAGCGGATCGTCGTCAACATGGGGCCCCAGCACCCGTCCACGCACGGCGTGCTGCGGATCATCCTCGAGATCGACGGCGAGACGGTCACCGAGGCCCGAGCGGGCATCGGGTACCTGCACACGGGCATCGAGAAGAACATGGAGTTCCGCACCTGGACCCAGGGCGTGACCTTCTGCACCCGGATGGACTACGTCGCTCCGTTCTTCCAGGAGGTCGCGTACTGCCTCGCCGTCGAGAAGCTGCTCGGCATCACGGACCAGGTGCCGGAGCGGGCGAGCCTGATCCGGATCCTGATGATGGAGCTCAACCGGATCGCCTCGCACCTCGTCGCGGTCGGCACCGGAGGCAACGAGCTCGGCGCGTCCACGATCATGACCATCGCCTTCCGGGAGCGCGAGGAGATCCTGCGGATCTTCGAACGCGTCACGGGCCTGCGGATGAACCACGCCTACATCCGTCCGGGCGGTGTGGCGCAGGACCTTCCCGAGGGCACGATCGCCGCGGTCCGCGACGCCCTCCCGCGCGTCGCTGCCGGGATCGACGAGCTGGGCAAGCTGATGCTCGCGAACCCCATCTTCAAGGGCCGGCTGGTGGGCATCGGCTATCTGCCGCTGGCGGCGGCCATGGCGCTCGGCGTCACCGGTCCGGTGCTCCGTTCGGCCGGCCTGCCCTATGACCTGCGCAAGTCTGCGCCGTACTGCGGCTACGAGAACTTCGACTTCGACGTGCCGACGTCCACGGACTCCGACTCCTTCAGCCGGGTGGTCCTGCGGCTCGACGAGGCGCGCGAGTCCATCCGCATCGTCGCCCAGGTGCTCGCCCGGCTCGAGGAGATCGGGCCCGGCACCGTGATGGTCGCCGACAAGAAGATCGCCTGGCCTGCGCAGCTCTCTCTCGGCGCGGACGGGCAGGGCAACTCGTTCGAGCACATCAGGACCATCATGGGCACCTCGATGGAAGCGCTCATCCACCACTTCAAGCTCGTCACCGAGGGCTTCCGGGTGCCGGCCGGCCAGGTCTTCCAAGCGATCGAGCACCCCCGGGGCACCATCGGCGTCCACCTGGTCTCGGACGGCGGCACCCGGCCCTACCGCGCTCACTTCCGCGACCCGTCGTTCACCAACCTGCAGGCGCTGGCCGTGATGTGCGAGGGCGGCCAGGTGGCCGACGTCGTCGTTGCCGTGGCTTCCCTGGACCCCGTGCTCGGAGGCGTTGACCGATGACCGCCACGACCGCCTACGACGCCGCGACGGCGGCGCGGCTGCGAGCCGACGCCGATCGCATCGTCGCCCGCTACCCGCAGGCACGCTCGGCCCTGCTGCCGATGCTCCACCTCGTGCAGTCAGAGGACGGCTACGTCAGCCCGCGCGGGATCGCGCTGTGCGCGGACGTCCTCGAGCTCACCGCGGCGGAGGTCTCCGCTGTTGCGACCTTCTACAGCCAGTACAAGCGGCACCCCAACGGGACCTACACCGTCGGGGTCTGCACGAACACGTTGTGCGCGGTGATGGGCGGCGACGAGATCTTCGAGCGCCTCGCCGACCACCTCGGCGTCGGCCACGACGAGACGACGTCGGACGGCGCCATCACCCTCGAGCGGGTGGAGTGCAATGCGGCCTGCGACTACGCGCCGGTCGTGATGGTCAACTGGGAGTTCTTCGACGAGCAGACGCCGGCCGGCGCGATCGATGTCGTCGAGCGGCTGAGGGCCGGCGAGGACGTCGCTCCGACCCGCGGCGCCGCCAAGGTCTGCACCTTCAAGGAGGTCTCCCGCGTCCTCGCGGGGTTCTCCGACGGCCGCGCGGACGAGGGAGTCGGCGCCGGCCCCCGCACGCTCGAGGGGCTGCGGCTGGCGCGCGAGAAGGGCTGGACGGCGCCGGAGCTGCCCGCCCCAGCGCCCCCGGCGCCGGGGGCGACGAAGCCTGCTGCTGCCACGAAGCCTGCTGCTGCCACGAAGCCTGCTGCTGTCGCCAAGCCTGCTGCTGTCGCCAAGCCTGCTGCTGTCGCCAAGCCTGCTGCTGTCGCCAAGCCTGCTGCTGTCGCCAAGCCTGCTGGCGAGCAGCCCGCGCCCGCGCCCGCGAAAGCGCCGCGCGCCCCGCGGCCTCGCGCGGAAGCCGGATCGGTTCCTCCCGGCAAGCCGCAGTCCGGCGCTGAGCCGAAGCAGCCCGGCAAGGCCGACGCCAAGCCCCGGAGCGCCACCCGCAAGCGACCGACGACGGACGGGGAGAAGGACTGATGGCCACCACGCTCGCCCCGGTCCTGACGGACACCCTCGACGCCGCGCGCTCCTGGCGCCTGGACACCTACCGTGCCCACGGCGGGTACGAGGGCCTGCGGCGCGCGCTGACCCAGTCGCCGGCGACTCTCGTCGAGACCGTGAAGGCCTCCGGGCTGCGCGGCCGAGGAGGAGCCGGGTTCCCGACCGGGCTCAAGTGGTCCTTCCTGCCCAGGCCCGACGGCGGCCCCCGCTACCTGGTGGTGAACGCCGACGAGTCCGAGCCCGGGACGTGCAAGGACATCCCGATCATGCTCGGCAACCCGCACGCCCTCATCGAGGGGGTCGTCATCACCTCGTACGCGATCGGGTCGCACCACGCGTTCATCTACCTGCGCGGCGAGGTCGTGCACGTCTACCGGCGGCTGCTCGCGGCCGTTGACGAGGCGCGCGCCGCGGGCCTCGTGGGCGAGGACGTCCTCGGCAGCGGCTTCGACCTCGAGATCACGGTGCACGCCGGCGCCGGTGCGTACATCTGCGGCGAGGAGACAGCGCTCCTCGACTCCCTCGAGGGCCGCCGCGGCCAGCCGCGGCTCAAGCCGCCCTTCCCCGCGGTCGCCGGCCTCTACGCGCGCCCGACCGTCGTCAACAACGTCGAGAGCATCGCCTCGGTGCCCTCGATCGTGCGCGGCGGAGCGGACTGGTTCACGTCGATGGGCACGCCGCGCTCGGCCGGCTTCGGGTTGTTCTCCCTCTCCGGGCACGTCACCAGGCCCGGCCAGTACGAGGCGCCGCTGGGCATCACGCTTCGCGAGCTGCTCGACATGGCCGGAGGCGTCCGCGAAGGCCACGAGCTGAAGTTCTGGACCCCCGGCGGGTCGTCGACGCCGATCCTCACCGCCGAGCACCTCGACGTCCCGCTCGACTACGAAGCGGTGGCCGGTGCCGGTTCGATGCTGGCAACCCGGGCGCTGCAGATCTTCGACGAGACGACGTCGGTGGTCCGGTGCGTGTCCCGGTGGATCGACTTCTACGCCCACGAGTCCTGCGGCAAGTGCACCCCGTGCCGCGAGGGGACGTACTGGCTCAAGCAGGTCATGCACAGGCTCGAGGCCGGCAAGGGCGCGCCCGGTGACGTCGAGCTGCTCCTCGACGTCTCCTCCAGCATCTTCGGCCGGTCCTTCTGTGCCCTCGGCGATGCCGCGGCCACTCCGGTCCAGAGCGGGATCAAGCACTTCCGGGACGAGTTCGAGGCCGGCATGCACACGCCCGCCTGGGAGCTCTTCCCCTACCAGGCGTCGTCCGTGTTTGGAGTAGGTGCGCGATGACCCCCACCACCCCCGCGACGGCGAAGGCCGGCCCCGGTGGCGCGACCGCCGGCGAGGTCGAGCGGGCCGGCCTGATCACCTGCACGATCGACGGAACGGAGCTGCAGGTGCCCAAGGGCACCCTCGTGATCCGCGCCGCCGAGCAGGTGGGCATCCAGATCCCACGGTTCTGCGACCATCCGTTGCTGGCCCCCGCCGGCGCCTGCCGCCAGTGCCTGGTCGACGTCGCGACTCCCGGACCGGACGGCTCGCTGCGCGCGATGCCCAAGCCGCAGGCCTCCTGCACGCTCGAGGTCAGCCCCGGCATGGTCGTCTCGACGCAGCACACGTCACCGGTCGCAGGCAGGGCCCAGCAGGGCGTGATGGAGCTCCTGCTCATCAACCACCCGCTCGACTGCCCGGTCTGCGACAAGGGCGGCGAGTGCCCGCTGCAGAACCAGGCCATGAGCAACGGCCGGGCTTCGAGCCGGTTCATCGACGCCAAGCGCACCTTCCCCAAGCCGGTCAAGATCTCGACCCAGGTCCTGCTCGACCGCGACCGCTGCATCCTGTGCCAGCGGTGCACCCGGTTCTCCAAGGAGATCGCGGGCGACGCGTTCATCGACCTGCAGATGCGCGGCGTCCGCCAGCAGATCGGCGTCTTCGACGAGTCCGTGCTGGGCTTCGACCCGACCTCGCTGCCCGAGGACGACGTCGTCGGCCCCGGCGGCGAGCCCGGCGTGGCCGCCGGCCTGCGCAGCGGCCCTCGCGGTGAGGCGACGCTGGACACGTCGGGCCGTCCCTTCGCGAGCTACTTCTCGGGGAACACGATCCAGATCTGCCCCGTCGGAGCGCTGACCTCGGCCGCGTACCGGTTCCGGGCCAGGCCCTTCGACCTGGTCTCCTCGCCGTCGATCGCCGAGCACGACTCCTGCGGGAGCGCGATCCGGGTCGACCACCGTCGGGGCGTCGTCGTGCGCCGCCTCGCCGGGGACGACCCCGCGGTGAACGAGGAGTGGATCACAGACAAGGACCGGTTCGCCTTCGCCTGGCAGAGCGCCGCGGACCGGCTGACCCTCCCGCTCGTCCGCGACGAGCAGACCCACGAGCTCGTGGCCACCAGCTGGTCCGAGGCCCTCGACATCGCAGCCCGCGGGCTGCGCTCCGCCGCCGAGACCGGCGTCGGGCTGCTGCCGGGCGGCCGCTTGACCCTCGAGGACGCCTACGCGTGGTCCAAGTTCGCCCGCGTCGCCCTGGGCACGAACGACATCGACTTCCGGGCCCGTGCCCACTCCGGCGAGGAGGCTGCCTTCTTGGCGGCGCGAGTCGCCGGAACCGGGCTCGGCGTCACCTTCTCCGACCTCGAGCGCGCCCCGTTCGTCCTCCTCGTCGGCTTCGAGCCCGAGGATGAGGCCGGCACCGTCTTCCTGCGCCTGCGCAAGGGAGTGCTCGCCGGCCGGGTCCGGATCGCGACCGTCGCACCCTTCGCCTCCGGCGGGACCCGCAAGCTGAGGGCCGAGCTCGTGGCGGCGGCGCCCGGGACCGAGACCGAGGTGCTCGACTCGATCCGCCCACGTTCCGGGTCCCGCACCGGTGACCCCGTCGCGGACCAGCTGGCCGACGTCGCGGACCGGCTCGCCGAGCCGGGGGCGATCGTGCTCCTGGGTGAGCGCCTCGCGGGCGTCCGTGGGGCACTCAGCGCCGCCGAGCGACTGCTCGCCCGCACCGGCGCGCGCACCGCGTGGGTCCCGCGCCGCGCCGGCGACCGGGGTGCCGTCGAGGTGGGCGCGCTGCCCAACCTGCTCCCCGGCGGACGCAGCGTCTCCGACTACACGGCCCGCGGCGAGGTCGCCGCCGTCTGGGGCGTGACGTCGTTGCCCGGCACCTACGGCCACGACACCGCAGGCATCCTCGCCGCTGCCGCGGACGGCCGCCTCGCGGGCCTCGTCGTCGGCGGCGTCGACCTCGACGATCTGCCCGACCCGGCTGCCGCCGAGCGTGCCCTGAGGGCGGCGTCGTTCGTCGTCCAGCTCGAGGTCCGCTC